>JALORD010000697.1 GCA_025459145.1 Pirellulaceae bacterium
ACCCGATAAGAGAGAGAAGCTGATCGATCAACTGCTCACCGACGACGACTACGTCGCCGAGTACGCCCGCCATTGGTCGACGATTTGGGCCAATGTGCTCATCGGCCGGACCGGTGGCGGGTCGACTTCGCTCGCCAGCCGCGAGGGGTTGGAGCAATACCTGGGGCAGGCGCTCGCCAAGAACAAGCCCTATCACGAGTGGGTCCACGAACTGCTGGTGGCCACCGGTTCTTCCCAGCCGGGTTCGGAGGGTTTTAATGGCGCGGTGAACTTCCTGCTGGCGGGGCTGAATCAGGATGCGACGCTGGCCACCTCGCGTGTGTCGCGGGTCTTTTTGGGGCATCAACTTCAATGTGCCCAGTGCCATAACCACCCAACGCAGGACTACCCAACGCAGGACTGGACCCAGGAGCATTTCTGGGGGCTGAATGCGTTTTTCCGCAAGCTGCAAGTCGAGAGATCGGGATCCGCGGTCGTGTTGATGAATGCAAGTGGCGTCCGCGGTGAGCCGGGCAAGGGCTCTACCAACGACAGGGCTTCTGCGGAAGACAATGTCTTTTACGAGACCCCCACGGGCCTGCTCAAGACCGCGGTTCCCGCCTTTCTCGATGGCACGCAGCTTCCCGCCGAATTCGACGCCTCCGGCGTCGACCGGCGAGTGGCCCTCTCGCGGTATGTTCTCGCATCGAAACAGATGCCCCGGGCGCTTGTGAACCGGATGTGGTCGCACTTCTTCGGCTATGGCTTCACGCAGCCCGTCGACGACATGCCTCCCGAGGGCGCCGGCTCGCATCCGCAACTGCAGGAGCGTCTGGCGGAGGAGTTTGCGGCCCACAACTACGATTTGAAGCAATTAATTCGCTGGATCGCACTGAGCGACGCGTTTGGCCGCTCGAGCAAGCTGGTGACTCTGCGGAGCAAGGATCTTCCGGAGGCGGGCGAAACGCCGCTTTTCAGCCGGTACTACACTCGGCAACTGGGAATCGAAGAAGCCTACAATTCGCTCGTCCAAGCGGCCCGCATTCGCAAGACGGCAGCCAATGAGTCCGAGGTGGAAAAGGCTCGGATCGACTGGCTGGCACAGTTTAACCGCCCCATGGGAACCGACGATGCCGAGGAGGAATCACACTTCAGCGGCGGGATCGGTCAGTCGCTGGCCATGATGAACGGCGATCTGATGCGGCGGGCGGTCAGCACGCAACAGGCGGGACTACTTAAGGATCTGGCGGCGAGCAAACTCTCGTACGAAGGAAAGGTTAAGCACCTGTTCCTGTCGTCTCTGTCGCGTGAGGCTACTCGCCGCGAGCTCGATGCAGCCCGGCAGATTTTGGCCAACAGTAGCGGCAACGAATCCGTCGCCATTGAAGATGTATGGTGGGCACTGCTCAACAGCAATGAATTCATTCTGGACCACTAGCGAACCGGCCGCGGGAGCGACCGACCTTTGTTTAACGCTGCTAGATCGACACCCGGGCCGTACTCGCAAGGTGCGCCTACAGATTGCCGGAGAATCCCATGAGTCTGATCGTTCCGAGTGGCATGTCTCGTCGTCATTTTCTGTCGCATTTGGCGGGTAGCGGAGCCGCGGCGACGGCGGCCGCGCATGCGGACGAGCTGAAGCGGAGCCGGAAATCGGCCATCCTGCTGTGGATGAGCGGCGGCCCTTCGACGATGGACATTTGGGATCTCAAGCCCGGCGCGTCGACCGGCGGTCCGTTCCAGCCGATTGGCACCGCGGGCGATGTGCAGATCTGCGAACACATGCCGCTGACTGCTAAGGTGATGGACAAGCTGGCCATCGTCCGCTCGATGAGCACGCGGGAAGCCGACCACGACCGGGGCCGGTACTACATGCACACGGGGTACGTGCCGAACCCGAACATCGAGTATCCGAGCTACGGCTCGGTGATCTCGCACGAGCTGATCGACCAGCGGCCGAACCTCGAGATTCCGCCGTTCATTTCGGTGGGGGGCGGGAGCGAAGGCCCGGGCTTTTTGGGGATGGCCTGGGCGCCGTTTGTGGTGAACAGCAACGGCCAGGTGCGGAACCTGGAGATGAACCTGGACGAGAAGCGGCTGATGCAGCGGATGGCGGCGCTCGACCTGATTGAGAAGGGGTTCATCAGCCAGAATCGGGGTTCGGCGGCTGACGACCACATGAAGATCCTGAAGAAGACGCTGAATCTGATGACCAGTCAGCAGATGGAAGCGTTCAAGGTGACGAAGGAGCCGCAGGAGGTGCAGGACCGCTACGGGACCGACGGCTTTGGCCGGGGCTGCCTGATGGCTCGCCGGCTGGTGGAGGCGGGGGTGCCGTTTGTGGAAGTGGACTACGGCGGCTGGGACAACCACAACAACATTTTCCCGACGCTGAAGGACACGAAGCTGCCGGTGATCGATCAGGCGATGAGCGCGCTGGTCGAGGACCTCGATCAGCGAGGACTACTCGCCGACACGGCGATCATCTGGATGGGTGAGTTCAGCCGGACGCCGCGAATCAACGGCGACTCGGGCCGGGACCACTGGGCGCGAAGCTGGAGCGTGGTGCTGGGAGGCGCCGGGATGAAGGGGGGCATTGCCGTGGGCGAGACGAGCGCCGACGGGACGTCGGTGGAGACGGAGCCGTACACGTCGCAGGACGTGATGGCGACGGTCTGCAAAGCGCTTGGCATCTCGCTGGAGACGACCTTCACGAGCAAGAGCGGCCGCCCGATGAAGATCGCCAACAGCGGCAAGGTCATCAAAGAATTGTTCGCCTGAC
>JALORD010000424.1 GCA_025459145.1 Pirellulaceae bacterium
GCCAGTCCACGGATCGCACACTCAATCGTTATCCACTGTGGATCCAAAGTTCTTTCATACTTTCCTCCGACGTTAGATTCCATTAGTCTAATCGTCATCCCGCCCATTGTTTGTCCTTCAGCGTCGGGTGTCACTTGTCACACTTGATTAGCATCCTTGCTGTGTGTGCCACTGACTTGTCAGTGCGACCTGCATTGCGGGCCTCGATTTTCTTAGCGGTGCAATCTGCATTCTGGCAGGACGTCGTGCCACGGTCCAGATTGTTTATTCGTTACCGATGAGCATCGGCCACAGACTGAGTCGGTCCGGGATGAATTCAACCAGCAATGGATACTGGGTTGCGGCAGGGAAGGTTAAAAGGCATTAAAAGGGGTCAGGCCTCATTCTCCCCAGCCTTCGGCTTTCCCTCGGGTGGGGTCGGCTGGTATTGGAACACCTCGGGCGGGGACCCGCAAGTCGAATCGGCGCCAAGGCCGCCCGGGGTTTTGCGTCGACCCCCCGAAAGGTCCCCAGCTCCCCAGCGAACCACAAAGAAGCCCCGCAATCGACTGATCGCGGGGCTTCGTGAATCACCAGTCGCGGTGGCAGGACGTCTATTGAACTTTTTGCGGGCTCATTTGGCAGTTGGACAACGTCGTTGGTCGCGCGGGTGCCACGAGCGGCACTCGGCGCTCAGCCTGCTTTTCGCGCCGATTTGCTGAGTGCCGATGAGATTCGGCATTCTCGGCACGCGTCTTGCAACCCCTCTGGTCCGGGAAATGCCACTCTCTCTGGAAACCGGAGGTTTATTATGGCTCGGGACAAGTACGCCGCTTGCATCGAAGCATGTGTCCAGTGCGCCCAGGCGTGTGAGCACTGCGCCACCGCATGCCTGATCGAAAAGTCGGTTGCCAAGATGGCCGATTGCATTCGCCTGGATCGAGACTGCGCCGAAATGTGCTGGACCGCTGCGGCATCGATGAGCCGGGGATCGCAATTTGCCCAGGAAATCTGCCGTCTGTGTGCGGAGATTTGCGAGGCCTGCGGCGCGGAGTGCGAAAAGCACGAGGCCGCTCATTGCCAGCGATGTGCGATGGAATGCCACCGCTGCGCGGACGAGTGCCGCCAAATGGCCGGCGTGACGGCTTAGCGTCGGCCCAGCGCGTGCCATGCAGAACCTGGTTTGCAGCAAACCAGGTCGATCGCATGCAGGTCAATCACCGACAACGCGGCGGAAACGGCCGGGGGTGCGCGCGACGGCGGCGCCCCCCGCGCTTTGCGTTACAAACTCAGCCGCGAGGCTGGCATTCCGTTCGCCGCCGCTTTGAGAACTTTCACCCGGCGTTCGATGCCTGACAGAATCTCGAAGTCGCTGGGGAAGGGCGAATCGAAGGCGGGGCGGAGCGGGATCGGGACGTCGTCCATGCGGTAGACGGTCCCCGGGACGTTGATGCCGTAGGTGGCGACCGTGAACGCGACGGCGGCGTGGCGGGTCGTGGGGCTGTCTTTGGGATCGAGCGCGATGTAGGGGATGCTCTTTAAGTGTTCGCGGGCCGGCTGGCTGAAGTTGGCCATCGGGTCGCTGGCGATGATCAGGGCGGCGTCGGCCTCGCGGCGGGCCAGCACATCGGCAGCCGTGTATTCGCCCGGATTAAACCGCGGATAGCCGCGGCCCAGGTTCACGCCGAACGGATAGCCGGTCCGCCAGGTGACGACGTTGTCGGCGCCGGTGACGTTGCCGTGGCCGCGGTTCGGTTTGCAAACAAACCGCGTGTGCCGGTTCATGTCGCGCGTGAGGGCCAGGAGCGCTTCGCTGTTGGCGTGCTTGCCGCGAGTCATCGTCACGCCCATGCCGAAAAAGATGACGCCGAACTTGGCCCGCTTCATCCGGTCCATCAGGTCCTGCCAGGTGGCGAGCGGCACGCCGGTTTCGGCCTCGACCTGCACCGGATCGAGGTCGATTCCTTGAGCCAGGGCACGCAATGCCCAGAGCGCTTCGAAATCGGACCGCGGCTTGATGGGAATATAGATGTCGGCGGCCTTGGCGCTCTTCGTCTTGCGGACGTCGACGATCACCATCGTCCGGTCCTTGCGGCCATTGGGGAGGAACATCCCCTTGGGCATCAGGCTGTACTTGGTGAAGTGCCGCGGGTGGCTCTCGGCGGGGTTCGAGCCCCAAAACATGATGAAGTCGCCCCGGTTGCGGACTTCGCCCAGCGACGCCGTCACCTCCCCCACGCCCTGAAACGCCATGCCGCTCGGGCCGTGGCAGACGCTGGTCGTTGTGTCGACGTTGCCGCCGATCCAGTCGGCGATTCCCACGGCGACTCGCTGTGATTCGGCCGTCGTGTCGGACAGGCCATAGACGAGCGGGTATTTCGCCCCAGCCAGGATCTGCGACGCCCGTTCGATCCCCTCGGCGACGGTCGCCGGCTGTCCCTGGATCAGGCAGGCCGGACGATCTTCAATGTCGTGGTTGAGGAACCAGCCTTTGCCCAGGACGCAAGCCCGCTCGGCCTCGACGATCTTGTGGCCGTCGACCGTCAGATCGATGTCGTCGCACACACAGCCGCAGAACGTGCAGGTGGCGTCTTTGACGACATTAAGCTCGTGCGTTCGCTCAGGGCTGGTGGGAGAACTGGGGGTAGTCGGAGGAGGGGCCGAGGAGTGGCCGTTTGACTTGACGCTCGTTGCCGCGGACATCGGACACTTGCCAATCAGGTGGTGCGAACGAAACTCGCCGCAGCGGCACTCCAGGGCAAGCTTTGAGGGGCACCCCCAAGGAGTTCGCACAGGCCGGTGCGGCGACGGGAAGGCAGGCCTTCCGGTGTGCTATGTATCGTAACTCAACTTAGGGTATGCCGCTGCGCGGAAGGGGAACGGCGCGAACGCGGCAAACGGGTCGAGAGAGCCATTCTACAGGGGTACCACGAAAAAACCGCGGCCCTGTGGCGGGGACCGCGGCTGGTGGACGTTTGGGATGGGCCGTTGTGCTTAACGGCTGATACCTACCGGCCGATGCTGGGCGGGTTGTTGATCAGGAAATCGCGCGGGCCGCGGGTGGTGTAGTAGGGGTAGCCGACTTGGGCCGCGGGCGGGCCTTGCTGGGGGACGAAGCCGTCGCCATAGCCGCGACCGTGCCGATGGCCGTATCCGCCGGTGTAGCTCGGCTGATAGGGAGCGGCATAAGGGGCGGGAGCATACGGGGCGGGAGCATACGGGGCGGCGGCATAGGGTGCGACCGCGGGCATGGCCGGGGAGACACCCGCGGGGCCGGCCGGGCTAACGCCGGCGGCGCAGCCAATCGGCTGGGCACAGCCCACGGGTTTGGCGCAGGGGACCGGCTCGGTGCAGGTCGGCTTCGTGCAACTTGGATAAGCGCGCATGGCTCGAGGTTCCTTCCGAGAGCTGGGTCATTGATTCGCAGGCTGGCGGTGCGGATCCGCCCGTCGGCGACGGAACATTTATGCGTGGGAAGAAGGCGCGGCGAACCTGCCGGCGGAGCGACACCCAAGCTGCGGGGCGAGGGGGCCAGCCGTGCAGACCGATACCGGCCTAACATTCGTGATCGACCGCACAACCGCAAAAGTTGAAAGAATCGGAACTCCAGGCAGTTCAGAGCCTTTAGCGGGGAGCCGGCGAAACGGCGACGGTCTTCTCGACGGGAATCGACGGCGGGGGAGCAGATTTGGGCTGCGAACTGCGGCCCGGAGATTGACCGAAAAACAGGGTTAACAGGGGGACGATCAAAGCTCCCGCGGCAACGGCCAGGATGAGCGTGGTCCGCGAAAGCGACCCCGAATTGCGGCGGCCAGCCGGCCGACCCGAGGGCCCCCGCCGGAGGCCCACATAGACCGAGCCGTCCGAGTTCCAGATGACCCGTACCACGGTGGCGGCAAACCAACCCTGAGGCGTCTTCAGATGTACTTCTTCCCCTTCGGCCACGGCTAGCGCATCCGGGACTGTTATGCCGAAGCCCTCGAGCGATTCGTCCTTCAGTTCGACCGGCACATCGCGCCCACCGATATACAGCAGGGCCTGGATTGGCTCCTGCGACGGGACACGAATCCGATAGGTCTGGCGTCGTTCGCGCATGGGTGGGCCGCCTGTGCCAGGGTCGAGGGAACTTGGTCGAGGGAACTTGCGTGACGAAACTCTTGGGGTGAGGGCCATCCGGACGAACGAAGTCCCAAGACCCGAAACCTCGCAAAAATTTAGGATTGTTTTCCTTGCACTGTGCGGGGACGGCACAGGTTGCGGAGAATGCGTGGGGACTGGGGTTCCGATTGGAGGGCCTGGGAAGGGTGGGGTGGATGTGCCGCGGTGCCAGCTTCCGTCGCGCGCGACCGTTGGCCACCGGCTTTTGAAATGCGTATATTTAGAGGCTGACCAAGAAACCACCCCGGCGAACCCTCACCCCGGCCCTCTCCAAGGGGGATAGGGAAAGTCATGTCCTGCGATTGCCAAATTGCCGACGAAGTGATCGCGATGTGCCGCCGGGCAGCCGCCGCGAACTGCGCGTGCGGCACACGGCGCGGCAACATCGTCGAGCTGGACGAAGAACATGCCGACGAGCTGATGATCGTGGCCGATCTGCACGGCAATCGGCTGAATTTCGACAAGCTGCTGGCGATTGCCGATCTCGACAATCATCCGCGGCGGCATCTCTTGATGCAGGAAGTTTGCCACGGCGGCCCCGAGTATCCGGGAGAGGACGGCGGCTGCATGTCGCACCTGATGCTCGAAGATTGTGCCCGGCTGAAGACGGAGTATCCCGAGCGGTTCCACTTTCTGCTCAGCAATCATGAGCTGGCGGAGCTGGGGGATTTTCCGATCAGCAAATCGCGGCGGATGCTGAATCTCTTGTTTCGGGCCGGCATCAACGAGATGTATGGGTGCCAGGGGGAAGCGGTCCGCGACGCGTATTTGGCCTTCTTGAGCACCTGCCCGCTGGCCTTGCGTACCACGAGCGGCGTGTTCGTGAGCCACAGTCTGCCCGATTGTTGCGATCGCGAGCCCTTCGATGTCGGAGTGCTCAAGCGTCCGCTCTCGTGCGCCGATTATCGGCGCGATAGCCCAGCGTTCAAGCTCGTGTGGGGACGCGACTTTCGAGCCGCCAACGCCGAGGCCTTTGCCCGGCAGGTGGGCGCCGAGATCTTGATTCACGGTCACGAACCTTGCGAAGTGGGCTATAGCGCGCCGAATTCGCGGCAGGTGATACTCGACGGCTGCTGTTCGCATGCCGCCTATGTCATTCTGCCGGTCGGGCCCAAGCTCTCGCAGCAGGACGTCGTCGAGCGGATCCGCGGATTGCATACCCCTCTGCCCCAACTCAGCCGGACGTAAACCGACGTGGCGCCGAAACCGCAGCCTGTGCCGGCGAGCCCTTCACGGCGACCGCTGTTTCAGTTCAGCATGCTGGGGCTGATGGTGCTGATGCTCGCTGTGGCGATGATCGGCGCTCCGGTGTATTACTTCCTCCGCGGGCTCGAAGGGCAGACGCACATGCGGCTGATCGGGATGATCGGCATGCTGGCAGGGCCCCTTCTCTTGACCATTGCGGTCAGCTTGCTGGTAGCAGTCGCCGAACGGCTGCGACGGCGGTAAGCCTGGCAAAACGCGAAAGGTCTCTGTCCGCTCGCCGGACAAACGGCGAAATCTGCGCATCGCCGCAAGGGCGGAACGGCCGACCTTCGTGAACGCTGGCGGTGGGTCCAGGACCGGTGAAGGGTCGCCCACGACTTTTTCTTCGCTATCGCTACGTTCTGGCGGGTACTGGCCTCAAACGATTCCTTGCTGGCGGCGATAATGTTCGTGAGCCGGGTGAACTCGAGGCATGAATCTCGGTTGAGAAGGCGGAACGATCCGGGTTGTTACGAACTCGGTCCGCGGCCAAAAACCCGGCTCTGGATACGCGGGTAGAGCTGTTGCCGAGTGCCTTGAATGCACCAGACGCTGCCTGCCACAGCGGCAGGCGGCGATCGCCAAGCTTTATCCGGCGAAATGGATTCAAAAAATTTCGCGAACCGCAGGGGGAGGTCAACCGTCTGGGTTTAGGTCGCGATGACGAGCAGTGAGCATGCTGGCCCGAGAGTGGCGGCATACTAGTTGCTTAGCCTCCTGGTTCTTGCAGGCCAGGTGGGTCAAAAAACAAGGTCACGGCGGCAAATCTCGCAGAACGAGGGAGACCACGCCAAGGCGGTTTGCCAGGAAAGGGCAGCCGCTCATTCTAATACTCAAGGACGATGGACTATGAACGAACAGATAAAACAAGCGATCCGGCAGCGGGCCCTGAGGGCCAAAACCAACGACGACCTCGTGCGGGCGATTTTCGAGTCGTATCGGGCTCGGCAGGTGGACCTGCGCAAGATCTCGCTCGAAGAGATGAAGGATGCCCTCGTCGAAGCGGCCCGGGCGGCCCGGACCGGTGGCGAAGTAGCGGCGTAGGTGTCTTTAGACGATCGGACGGGCCGGGAGGCCCGTCCTACGCCAGTCGCGAAGTCGCGCTCTAGTATAGCGCCATTGCCAATTCGCGGCGGAAGCGTTGGGTCAGCTCTGCCTGGTCGCCGAGCAGCGTAAACGCATCGAGCAGTGCCAGGCGCGCTCTTTCGCGGTGGTCTTTGTTGCCGCCGCGAACGATTTCGACGGCCAGCGGGAGCCCCTCCTCGTATTGCCCGGCAGCCAGCAGCGACTGGGCCAAATCGAGTTGTGCGGCAGTGTCCGCAGGATTGCTTGCTGCCCGCAGGCGGAGTTCTTCGATCGCCGCAGAACTGGCCGCATGCGAAGCGAGCGCGAGCGAAGCCTTCACTTTTTGGCCGGCGGGTTCCAGGAAGCCGCGCTCCTCAAGCTTGCCGATCAGGGCCCGGGCTTCGTCGGTCTTGCCGGTCGCCGCCAGAACTCGGGCCAGACCGATCTGCGCTCCCGCCTGATTGCGATCTAGCGCCAGGGCGGCCTCGTACTTGGCAATCGCCGCCGCGATATCCGTCGCTTCGAGCTCTTGGGCTTCTGCGGCGAGAAGCTCCGCTTCGCTGGGCACGATTCTCTGGAGCCACTCCCGCAGTTGTGGCTCCGTAAGCAAGCCGACAAACGAATCGACGATCTCGCCATTTCGCACGGCGTAGACCGCGGGAATGCCTTCCACGCGGAAGGCGGCTGCGTGCTCGGGCAATTGGTCGACGTCGGCCTTGACGAGCACAAACTGACCGCCCGCTTCGTTGGCCGCCGCTTCAAGCAGCGGCCCCAACCGGCGGCAAGGCTGACACCAGGCCGCCCAGAAATCGACCACGACCGGAACCGATTTGCTCCGCTCGTAGACATCGGCCGCGAACGTGGCAGCCGTCGTTTCGACAATGAAGGGGATGTCGCTCATAGAACTGGCTCGCGGGTGCGCGTCGCAAAGGGCTCGCCGTATAATACCGGAGATCACGACCTGCGCCACAGGTGCGCTAGTCTCGCAATGCTCGGGCAACACGCTGGAAATGGGGTGACTCGTGCCGAAGATTACTGTCCGCGTACCGCACCAGATGGCCCCCGCGGCTGCATTTGCGCGGGTCAAAACGGCCCTGGCGAAAACGGTAGTCGATTTTCAGGGACGTGATCTGGTGACCGAGGGAAACGACACGAGCACCGCCTTTTCGTTCACAAGTCTGGCCTTCACGATCAAAGGCAAAGCCGAGGCGACGGACGAGGCCGCCATCGTGGAAGTCGATCTGCCGTTTGCCGCGATGATGTTCAAAGACAAAGCCGAGCGGGCCATCACGAAGAACGTGACACGGGCCCTGGCGGCGGAATCCGCCGGCGAAACGAGCTGAAACTGCCGCGTTAGCGGACCGATTCCGACGTGTCCACGAGGTGGCACGACACCTGGTGGCCGCT
>JALORD010000425.1 GCA_025459145.1 Pirellulaceae bacterium
GCCCCTTCTCGCCGACGAACGTGCAGCCGCCGGGGATGTCCTTCTCGCCCTGGCCGACGATGACCTTCGCGCCATTGGCATAGGTGAGCGTGACGCGGCAAGTCTTCGTCACTTCGCACAGCCGAGTATCTTCTGGATACGTGGCGGTCCCCTCGGCGGCGACCGGGCCGCTCCCGTCCATATCGAGCCCCCACTGGGCGATGTCGATGTGGTGGGCGCCGAAGTTGGTCATCTGCCCGCCGCTATAGTCCCAGAAGAAGCGGAAGTTGTAGTGCACGCGGTTGACGTTGTACGGCCGCTCGGGAGCTGGGCCAAGCCACATGTTGTAATCGAGTTCGGCCGGCGGATCGCTATCGGGGACGTAGTCCTTGGCATGGTTCGGGCCGGGAATGCCGACCAGCACCTGCTCGATTTTCCCGAGGGCGCCGTTCCGCACCAGTTCGCAGGCCTGGCGGAATCGCTTGTCGCTCCGCTGCTGGCTCCCTGTCTGCACGATGCGGCCATGCTTGCGGGCGGCGTCGACCATCTTCCGCCCTTCGCTGATGAACAGCGAGAGAGGCTTTTCGCAGAACACATCCTTGCCGGCGGCGCAGGCATCGATCGTCATCAGAGCGTGCCAGTGGTCGGGCGTGCTGACGATGATCGCGTCGATGTCCTTGCGGTCGAGCAGCTTGCGATAATCGGTGTAGGTGTCGACCGTCTTGTTCTCACTCTCCTGCAGGTATTTGACCGCGGCGGCCATCACCTTGGTGTCGACGTCGCACACCGCGGCGCAGTGCTTGCGAAAGTCCTTCAGGTTCTGCGTCTGGCCGCCCCGATTCTTCACGCCGATGTGGCCGGTGACCACCCGCTCGTTGGCCCCGAAGGCGCGGGCCGGAATGAACTGCGGCACGGCGAAGACCGTCGAGGCCGCGGCGGCAGTTTGCAGAAAACGACGACGGGAAACATTAGCCGACATGGCAGAACCCCTGGCTGGTGAAGGCGGAAGGCGCAAGAAGCGACTTTTGCGGCGGGAAAGCCTTGATACTATGTCCCGGCTGTCCGGGGAGCAAGCGTTTGCAGTGGCTGATAGCGCCAAAAGCCTGGTCAAAACCAGCCTGCAGCCGTCCGCCAGCCGCTCGACTGGTCCCGGCTGCCACAGAGGCGCGGTAAGATACGGGACAGAAATCCACCCCTATTGGGAGAGTTCGCCAATGCTGCGCATTTTACCTGCTTTCTCGTCTCGGCGAGTCCTGTCGGCGACACCGTTCGCCTCTCTGTTCTCGCTATTCCTGGCAATCCTTATGTCGAACCTGGCCACAGCCGCGGACCCGGCGGCCCGCGATCGGTTTACCAACGAGTTGTTCCTCTCGACCTCGTCGAGCGCTCTGAAGTATCGGCAGCTTGCTCCGGCGAAGCTCGAAGCCGGGAAGAAGTATCCGCTGGTCATCTTCCTGCACGGCGCGGGAGAGCGCGGCAACGACAACAAGAAGCAGCTCATCCACGGCGTGACGGAGCTGGCCACCGACGCGATGATGGCCAAGTATCCGGCCTTCGTCATCGCCCCGCAGTGTCCCGAGGGGAAGAAGTGGGTCGAGATCGATTGGTCGGCCGATTCGCACATGATGCCGGCCGAGCCCAGCGAGCCGCTGGCCGCTGTGTTCGAGCTGGTCGATACGCTGCTGAAGACCAAGCCGATCGACGAGAAGCGAATCTACATCACGGGCCTCTCGATGGGCGGCTACGGCACTTGGGACGCGATCCAGCGGCGGCCCGATATGTTTGCCGCGGCGGTGCCGGTCTGCGGCGGCGGCGATCCGGCCCTGGCCAAGCAGATTCAGTTCACGCCGCTGTGGGCCTTTCACGGCGACCAGGATCAGGCCGTGAAAGTGAAGCGGTCGCGCGAAATGATCGAAGCGCTCAAGGGGGTCGGCGCCGAGCCGCTCTACACCGAGTACAAGGGGGTCGGCCACGACAGTTGGACCGAGACTTACAAGAACCCGAAGCTGTACGAATGGCTCTTCGCCCAGCGGCGGGAATAGCGGAACACTCCCGCAGCAGCAGCCTCTCTCCTTCATCACCTCTCGGACGCAATCTCATGCGAAACATCGCTCTCCTTCTCGCGTTGCTGCTTGTCGACTCGGCATCCGCGTCAGCTCAGGAAGCTCGCCGCAAGGCGAATGGCTATCCGCCTGAGATGCCCGGCTCGCGGAGCGAAGTTTACAAGAAGGTGGGCGACGTGGAGCTGAAGCTCTATATCTACGAACCCGCCAAGGAGGCCTCAAAAACGGATGATGCCGCGACCGAGAAACAAGCGGCGGGTCGGCCGGCCATCGTCTTCTTCTTCGGCGGCGGCTGGTCGAGCGGCTCGCCTCAGCAGTTTCGGGAGCAGTGTAAGCATCTGGCCGAGCGCGGCATGGTGGCGATCGCCGCCGACTATCGCGTCGCCAGCCGGCATCAGGTGAAGCCGCAGGCCTGCGTCGCCGATGCCAAGAGCGCAATTCGCTACGTCCGCCGCGAGGCCAAGCGGCTGGGGATCGATCCCCAGCGGATTGTCGCCGCCGGCGGCAGCGCCGGAGGACACATCGCCGCCTGTACGGCGACGCTCCAGGAATTCGACGAGCCGGGCGAGGACGCTAAGGTGAGCAGCGTCCCGAATGCCTGCGTGCTCTTCAATCCGGCGCTCGTTCTCGGGCCCGTCGAAGGCGTCGAGCTCGATATGGGCCGCGTCACGGCACTAACTAATCGCATGGGCATCGAACCCCAGCGGCTCTCGCCCGTTCACCACGTCCGGGCCGGTCAGCCCCCGATGCTCGTGCTCCACGGCAAGGCCGACACGACGGTCCCCTACGCGACCGCGGAAGCCTTCGCCAAGGCGATGACCGCCGCCGGCAACCGCTGCGAACTGGTCGGCTATGAAGGCCAACCCCACGGCTTTTTCAACCACGGCCGGGGGGATGGCAAGTACTACGCAGAAACGGTCGCGGCCATGGACCGGTTTCTGGAATCGGTGGGGTGTTTGCCCGCTCGGTAGCCTGCATCACGACCCGTCTCGAAGGAAAAATTTCCTGCAAAGAACCGAATCAGCCCCTTGCTTGGGGTGATTCCGCAATCTATAGTTTCACCCAGTTGGGTGGAAACTTCCGTATGCAAGCAGGCGACGGGCTCGTTTCTTCGGCATTTTGCGAATCCGCGGCACAGCCGGATCCTCCCCTTCGCCTCCCCTCGCACGAAGTAGGTTTGCCAATGCCCCGGCTGTTGCCGGCGGCCGAATGGCACACCTCGGGAGAGAGCCGAAATGAATCGCAAGCCTGGGATCGTCATCTGCATCGTCGCGGCAGCTGTACTGGTGAGCGGTCTCGCTTGTCCGCAGCACGCCAGCGCAGAGAACCCGTTCTACTACTACCCCGCCTACGGCGCCCACCGCGGCAAGATCGTCTACCGCGATGGCCCGTTCGTGAACCGCCAAAAAATCCGCTGGGGCAACGGTCTGACGGCATATGGCGCGGACGTGTTCAACAACGCCTTCGGCGCGGCTACGCAAATTCTGCCGTTGGTACTCAAAGATGACGGCTCGTCCGATGCCGACAAATCGTCAGGCGTGACGGTGAAACTACCTGAGCACTACACGACCGAACTGCATCGGGCCAACGACCTGCTTGAACGGTCGGCACGGTTAGCTGGCGTCGATTTGGGAGCAATCGCCGCAGGTGGCGAGGGAAGTGGCGGCGCGGCAGAACTTCCGCCATCGCGATGGGACGAGCGATTTCGGAATTCCACGGATCCATGGGAAGCGGTGGTTCCCACCCCTGCGCCGACTCCAGCCCCGATGCCAGCTCCAATGCCGATGCCTGAGCCGGCACCTGCGCCAACGCCTGATCCTGCAGTAGCTCCGGCTCCGGCAGGTAATCCTCCCGCAAGCACGACTCCTCAGTAACCGACGGGAGGAAGCAGCACTCCCTCCGGCAATGGAACCGTCACCAGTGTCTCCGCTCGCGTGCATCCAACAGGTGAGGAACATCAAATGAAGCTGTCCAGACGCCAGATGCTGTTGTCGACCACCGGCATGGTGGTGGGAGGGATATGGACTTCATTTGGCTCCCGAAATGTCTGGGGTCAGGATAACGCGGGACGCATGGGGCTTGCGTTGACCATTGGCGTGGATCGGGTCGATCGGCAACATTACAACCCCTTGCCGAGCCCTCTTCCGTCGTGCGTCAACGACGCCAACGCGATGGCCGAAATCGCCCGTAGCCAAGGGTTTCGCACTATTACCTTGACGGACGCGAAGGCGACCCGCCTCGAAGTTAGCCGGCACATTTATTTTGCGTCACAGCGCATGAGGCCGGGCGACATTTTCATGATTTCGTTTTCCGGCCACGGACCGGAGCACGCTCCCAGCACGGAGCCCGACGCCGAGCCAACCGGTCGCGACCAGGGGTGGTGCCTTTATGACTGGATCATGATCGACGATGAGTTGTACAGCCTGTTTCAGTTGTTTCAGCCGGGGGTGCGGATTCTGGCATTCGCCGACAGTTGCTACAGCGGCACCTCAACCAAGGTGATGCGATATGCGAAATCTTTGGCTTTCGCACCCGACAAGTCGCCCAGCGTCGATCGCGAGCTGACGAAAGGAGCGGCGGACCTGACGCTTAAGACCTTGACCGTGGAACACAAGAGGAACCTTAGCAAGGTGATGGAACTACCCCCGGATGC
>JALORD010000066.1 GCA_025459145.1 Pirellulaceae bacterium
GAGAATACCGTCGTGTTCTACACGTCGGATCAGGGGTGGTATCTCGGCGAGCACGGCTGGTACGACAAGCGGTGGATGTACGAAGAGTCGTTCCGCACGCCGCTTCTGGTCCGCTGGCCCGGCAAGGTCGAGCCAGGAAGCGTGAGCAACACGATGGTGATGAATCTCGACTTTGCCGAGACATTTCTCGACATCGCAGGAATCGAAGTCCCCGCCGACATGCAGGGGCGGAGCATCGTCCCCGTGCTGAAGGGCCAAACGCCGGACGACTGGCGAAAGAGCGTCTATTACCACTACTACGAGTTCCCGCAGCCGCACTATGTGCATCCGCACCGGGGCGTCCGGACCGAGCGGCACAAGCTGATCCACTTCTACACGATCGATCAGTGGGAGCTGTTCGACCTGGAGAAGGATCCGCAGGAGATGAAGAGCGTGTACGACGATCCGGCGTACGCCCAGACCGTCGCCGATCTCAAGCAGGAACTTGCGCGTCTCATGGACCACTACCAGGACGACGGCACGAGCGTCGTCGAGTTCCCGCCCGACCCGAATCAGCCGCCGCCCCCCATGGGCAAGGCGAAAGGGAACAAGGCGAAGAACAAAGCCAAGGGCGCGAAGGCAGCCCAATAGCCGGGACTAAACCTGGTCCCGGTGTGCTTACGAGATTGCGGGATCGTCCGGATCGTCCCGCAATGCTTTCTCCGTGCCTCCGCGTGAGAACAAATTCCGTCGAAGGCGATGAAGCACGCGGAGCCGCGGTGAGCGCGGAGGGGAGAACGCAACTGGTACAGCTTCTTCTCGATCGGCTATTGCAGCGCGAAGTAGACGATAGTCGCCACGACGATGCCGACCGCGACAATTCCCCCAATCACCAGAGCGATTGTCATCGACGCTGGGGCATTCGCTGATTCTTCGCCGTCGGCGGCCGAATTGCCGTCGGCTGTCAACGTCGAAGTCTTCGTCGGCGCTGAGCTCGCCGCCGGCAACGGCACTTCCAGCCCGTCGAGGGCCGCAAGAAAATCCGCGGCCGCGGCAAACCGCTGCCGCGGATCCTTGGCGAGCGAACGGATAACGGCCCGGCCCAGCGGCGTTGCGGCAAGATCTGGCGGTAGCGGCGGCACCGGATCCTGATTGTGCATCAGCAGGATTCGCACCGGATTTTCGTCGTCGAACGGGACCTGCCCGGTGAGCGCCTCGTACAGCACGATGCCGAGCGAGTAAAAATCAGCCGCGAGGGTAAGCTCCTCGCCGCGGCACTGCTCGGGGCTCATGTAAGCCGGCGTTCCCATCACCCCGCCGGAGACAGTCAGCTTGGCCGTCGCCAACAGGTTGCCGTCGCCGGTCACCTTGGCGATGCCGAAGTCGAACACCTTGACGTGCTCGCGGCCGTCCTCGGTGGCGCAAAGGTAGATGTTGTGCGGCTTCAGATCGCGATGGATGATGCCCGCGCGATGAGCCTCGTCGAGCGCCGCCAGCACCTGGCGGGCGATCGTCTCAACGCGCTCGGGCGAGAGCGTTCGCACGCGGGCCAGCAGCTCCGACAGCTCTTCCCCCTGCAGGTACTCCATCACGATGTAGACATCGCCGGCATCGGTCTCGCTGGCTTCATAGATGCGGACCGCGTGCGGCCCGACGAGTCCGCCGGCCAGCCGCGCTTCGCGGCGCAGGCGATGGCGCAGCTCGCTATTGCGAGCTGCCCACGGCAGCAGCACCTTGATCGCCCGCGGCTCGGTCGTATGTAGATCGTCGACCAGGTACACAATGCCGAACGATCCCCGCCCGATCTCGCGGACGATCTGATACCGCTCGCCGAGAATGAGGCCGGATTCCATGAAGCGGAAAGGAGGGGCGAGGGTTTAGGGGCAAGAGAAGGGCTAGGACTGGAGATTCGGAGCTCGGGCGTTCGCGAGTTCTGCGCTCCCAAGCGACAAGTGACCAATGACAAGTGACCACAAGATTCTACCGGTCACTTCTTCTCCGCCTCAGGAATCGGGATTTCGCCGCTGGCGATTTTTATCGCCGTGGCCAGCATTGCGCGGTAGCGGTTCTTGGCCTCAAGCGGCGCCTGATAAGTGGCGGCGATCATCAGGCTGTTGGTCACCCCTTGGCCCGTCAACTTGTCGTCGGGCGGCACCTCGGGCAGGTGCGGCGCGGACAGGCTGCCGCCACTCCAAAAGACGGCCATGGCGAGCCAGCTCCCCGGACCGTTGTACTTGGTCGCGCCGGCCGCGGATTCGGCATCTCGCCGCCGGCTTTCGGAAGGATCGATGGCCCACTCGGCCGCCGCGTCGACCGCCGCCGTTTCGGTCGGCGGAAAATCGGCCAGCGCCAACTCGCGCACCGCGTTTACGCCCCACCAGACGGCCAGCCGCTTTGGCAAAATGTGCGCCTGCACGCGGACCGCCTTGGCGAACATCTCGGCTGTGGTCAACGCCGCGACCAGTTCCGGACCCGTGGCGACCTGTTTGGCGATTGCGGCGGGCTCACCGGCCAGTTCTAGTTCTTCAGCAATCGAGACGGCCGTCGGCTCTTGCTTTTGATTTCCACCGGCCGGCTGCCCGTCGCCAGTCGCCGCTCCGGCGGCCGCCCCGCCGATCCCCGCCGCTGGCGACATTGCACCAGCCGCGGCCTGGCCATCAAAGGCGACGACAAACGTCGATTTTCCGGCCCGAATTGTATCGCCGGCCTGCAGGGCGGCTTCGCGGACCTGCTGCTCATTCACCAGCAGCGGCACATCGGCGGCCAGCGCGCGAACCTGGGCGGAACTCAAATCGCAGCGGACGGCGAAGTGCACGTCGGCCAGTTGCCCGTCGCGGGGAAAGCTGAAGTCGGCCCATTCGGTCCGGCCGACGCGAGCCACTTGCCCGCTTCGCAGGAGAATTTTCTGCCCGCTGTGGGGCCCGGCCGTTACCTTCAGCAAGAGTTGCATGGCTGCCTGCCGCTTGTGGTCGCTGCCTGATCAATTGAGCGAGATCGTACCGCCGTCGAGATCGAGCGAAGCACTGCCGGCCAGTTTGGCGTTGGCTCCCGAGCCTTCGAAGTTGCCCGAGGCGGTGAGCTTGATGTCGACGCTGGAGAGCTCGATCTTGGACGGTTCGATCGTGATCGAGCTGTCGCCCACTTTCAGCGTGAGCTTCGTGGCCGCTTCGATCGTCCCTTCGCCCGCCTCCATCTTGATCGTCAGGTTCCCTTGCGAGATGGTGAGCGTGTCATTTCCCTGGCTGATGGTGACGGTTCGATTGCCTTGCGAGACCGTCAGCGTATCGTTCCCTTTACTGATCGTGACTTCGCGGTTCCCCTCGCCGATCGTGTGGGTGTCGTTTCCTTTGTCGACCAGGGTCTCGCGATTGCCGGTCTTCACCTGCAGCTTGTCGTTGCCCTGATCGAGCGTCACCGTGCGGTTATTGTAGATGTCGATCGTCTGGTCGCCGGCATCCTTCTTTTCAAAGCCAACCTTCAGCGTGTCGTTGTTCTCGACGATGCGGTCGAAGTTCTTCTCGGCGTGAAAATAGATCTGTTCCGAGTCCTTTTTGTCCTCGAACCGCAGCTCGTTGAAGTTCTCGGCCGTTCCCGTTTTCGACGAGCGGCTCTTGACACCGCTCTGCGTCTGGTTGTCGGGCAAGACATACGGCGGCATATGGGTGTTGTTGTAGACCCGCCCCACGATGATCGGCCGGTCGGGATTCCCCTCGAGAAACTCGACGATCACCTCTTCGCCGATCCGGGGAACCTGCAGGAAGCCAAAACCCTTGCCGGCCCAGACCTGCGCCACGCGGACCCAGCACGAACCGTTTTCGTCGAGCGTTCCCAAGCGATCCCAGTGAAAATGCAGCTTCACGCGGCCGTATTGGTCGGTCCAGATTTCCTCGCCCGACTTGCCCACGACCATCGCCGTCTGCGGCCCGCGAATGTAGGGGCGGGGCGTCGTGCGCGGCGTGCGGAAGGGGGTCGCGCTCGGAATCGCCGCAAACTCGACGTCGAACGTCACTCCCGACAGCTCGCCGTCGACGTGAGCTTCGTCCCCGGCAGCCGTGTCGGCTTCCATTTTCAGGTCGTAGGTCACCCGCACGAGCAGGTGTTCGGCGTTCTGGTCCTCGCGGGGCTCGTAGCCATCGAGCGTAAAGAGCATACCGGCGGCGAAGTCCTCGGCGTTCGACTTGCCCTGGACAAACTCGAATTGCGCCTGTAGCTCTTCGACCCGAGTGCGGGCCTCGGTTGTGCCGTCGGCGGCGACCGTATGCCGCCCGGGGTAGTGAAACACCTCCGCGGCCGCATTGGCGTGCTGCCGGGTGATCTCGCTCTGGGCGGTCAAGTCGGCGGCGGGGGTTTCAAAGTGAAAACTCCGGTGCACGTACTTCACGGGACGTACCGAGCGTTGCAGGACCCACTCGTCGATGTAGTAGTCAGCATCGCCGATCTTCTTGCGCATGTAGGGAATCTTGCCGTCCCCTTCCTTTCCGGCCACTACCGCGTGCGCGCTGATCGAGTCGGCCAGAACCAGGTTGTGTTTGCCGTCTTCGTGCTCGAAGTAGTAGTAGATTCCCTCCTCCTCCATCAGCCGGCTGATGAAGGCGAAGTCCGACTCGTTGTACTGCACGCAATATTCGCGGGCGTTGTAAGTGCCGCTAAGGGCCATCCGGCGGTCGGTCACGCCCGCCTCGTCGAGCACTTCGAGGATGATGTCCTTGGCCGATTTGTTCTGAAAGATCCGGCAATCTTCGGTGAACGACAGAAACCAGAGCTTGGGCCGGAGCGTGGCCACGTAGGCGAACTTGTCGAGATGCTCGCTCGAGACCTGACGGAACTCCGCCACCTCACCATGAAAGTAGCGGGTGACCCCGGTGATGAACGCAGCCTTGACGGTCACCGGATGACCGAGGATGTCGTCGAGTGCAATGGCTGGCTCGGTCGTCAACACCCGCAGGCGGAACTCGAACGGACGGCCGAGCTCTTCGACGGCCTCTAAGCTTTCAAAGACGAGATCGCAACTAAGCGAGGATGCCGTAACAGTGATCGGATAGGCCATGGACTACCTGTCGGCTGGGCAAGGAAGGCATCGTGCGGACAGCGCTGCGGAGAGTCATTCCCCGGACTGCCGGCCCCAAGCACGGCGGCCCAATATGCGGCACCCAAGTGCGCGGCGAACGGACAGGGTACTTCGGACTGCGGCGGCGCGGTGGACGTCGGCGTTGGTTGGCGTCGTGTCGCGAACGGCAATGTCGTTAGCCGCGGACTACTCGTCGTCTTGCTTGAGCAGGTTACCGGTGTGCTGCTGGACGTCCCGCGCATTGCGCTGCACGTAGTCCAATTGATGTTCGGCGTCTTCGATCTGATCGTCGACGCTCTGAATCGTGTTGCCCACGGAGCTTAGAAAACCCAGACCGGGAATCCGGCTAAGCCTTTCGAGCAACAGTTGGAGCGTGTGGACCTTGTCGGCCATGGCCAGATTCCTTGACTGAGTACCCAATGCGGGTCTGAAATATTGCGATCAGTCGCTTCTTTTGGGGAAAGCCCCGCCATCCCCGGCGCGGTTCCCTAAGGGTAGTTCCTGGTTTCGGGATGCGTCAACGACATGAAACATACTTCGCCCTGGTGGTCCGCGTCGACTACTGCGGCGCCGCAAGTTCAATCAGATCGGCACGATCGGACACACTCATCTCGGTTTCCTGAGCCAGACGGCGGGCTCCGGCCAGGACTGCCTCGCGGGTCGTGAAGCGTATTTCCAGACGTTCGGCCAGATCCTCGGAGGCCGTGCCGTACGTGAATGTATGCAGGACGACCCGATCGGCCGCGTCGAACTGATGGACGACATGATCCGCCGGCGGGCTCAGGGCGACTTTCACCGAGCCGACTCCCCGGCTGTCCGCGCCGTGTCGCTCGACCAGGCCGACGGTGAACTGCCCGCCGGGCCCGCGAAATGTACGGGCCTGGTAAGCGACGCCGGGAACGCCTGCAATCGGAAAGCCCGCGGACTCACTAGGAACAAGGTCGGCCACATTGGACAGGAGCACCCGCTCGGCGGGCTGAGCGGGCGTGTCGCGGACCCACATTTGGACGATCGCCCGCGCTGCCCCCGCGGGCCAATTGCTCGCCGGCAAACGCACCAGCGGAACGGGCGTGCCGGGCTGAAACGGCGCATCGTAGAAGATGTACGGAGCTGACCGCTCGCCGGCCGCCGGCATCCGCGGCACAATCTCGACCCACATCTCTCCCGGTCGGGCCACAAATCGTCCCTGCTGGTCCTGCAGGGAAATCGGAAACGTCATCTGCTCCTGCGACCGGACGGCGCGGTGCAGTCCGGCTGCCAGCGATGTGGCTGTCCCCTCGGCGGTGACGAGCGGGACCAGGCGCGGATTCTGAAACGGCGGTACCCGCAGGCGGCGATCCCCCTGGCTGACGGCCAGCTCAATCCGTTCTCCCCCGTCGACCTCGATCGGTTCGTTGAGTCCTTCGTAGGTGACTGTCCAAGATTCGCGAGTGGTGGGTCGGGGGAGCGTGACGACGTCGCCGAGCGGCGCTCGCTCGACCGCTCCGCCGGTTCCCGTCACGCGGAAATCTCCCGGCTGGAGGAGCGAATCAACCTGTCGCAGGAAAGCGGTCGCACCGCTAGCTGGCAGGTAGCGGCCCCCCGTCTCCGTTGCGATGCGATCGAACTCGGCTTCGGCAGCGGCGGCTTCTTCGCTCACATTGAATCCGATGATGAAGATCGCCGCCTCGGCCCGGCGGGCTTCGGCGATGATCTGCTCGGCAGTTCGCCGAAACGACTCGGGCGGATTGAACTGATAGTTTTCGCCGTCGGTAATCACGATCACGCACCGCTGCAGGTCTTCGTCTTCGGTACCGAACTCGGCGAGCGATTGCGAGATGGCCAGATACAGCGGTGTCTCGCCCCAGGGCAAGGCCGCCGCCAGCTTGTCGCTGACGAGCCCCGCCGCCGCGCTGTCGAACCGTCCCAGCGGCAGCACCGACTCGACGTCGGCATACGGCCGCAGTTCGGCGGGAATCTCGCCGGGCCAGGCGGTCTGCCGGAGAAGTTTATTGTCCTCCACGGTGCTCCAGCCCACGCGATGTCCGAAGAACCGCACGCCGATGCGGGCCGTCCCCTGTTCGGCGATTTCTGCCAGCATCGACCGCAGGGCTCCCTTGGCGACATCCAGCCGTGGGGTCTGCGGACGAACCGCGCCATCCGGCCCTTCCTGATACGCCGGCTTTCCCATGCTATTCGAGCAGTCGAGCACAAACGCCAGCGAAGCGCTTTTGAGCTGCGAACCGAGCACAGTCACTTGCGGCGGCCCCAAGACCGGACGCGTAAACTCGACGCGGGTTCCCCCCGGCGAGCGCAGGAGGAGAGGAGCGGCAAAGTCGTTGCCGCGCAGCGTCGCGATTGCCTGCAGATGCGGGCCGCGATCGGCGACGGTCGCCGACGCAATCGTCGTGGTCGCCGCCAGGAGGAGCGGCCCCTTGTCGGCAGCCGCCGCGGGCGGGCTCGCGATCGTCCAGGCATCGGTCCCGATGCGTCCCGTCTGATCGGCCAGGAACACGGCCAGTTCGCCCGGCGGCAAGTCGGCGCCGCTTCCCCCGGGTCGCTCGCTCACATCGATCGTCGACGAAATGCTCGTCGCCTGCTCGACCAGTAGTAAATCGCTGGCCTGCACCGCGAGCGATTCGAGCGCGGCAATTCGGCGACGCGCGAGCACTTGCCGCAGGTCGTCGATCTGCGCCTGCGTCGCGGGAACAGCGGGCGCGAGGTCCACGGCCGCTTTCAAGTAGCCGCCGGCCGCGATCGCAAACAGCGGTTCGCCGGCTCCCGGTTTCACGGGTCCGTAGAAGTCGTCGAGCGCTCGCCGGGCGCTCGCCAGGCAGAGCTGCTGCAGCTCGGCCCGTTGCAGTCGACGAACTGGATCGCTCACGGGCGGATCGAACCACAGACCGCTCGCCACGCGAACGCGCGATTCCGCCCGACCGAGCGCGGATAAATCAGCCGCTGCTGCCGGTTTCCAGCCCGTGTTGCGGGCTCGGGCCGAAGGAACTCCCGCATTCGGGTTCGTTAGGTCGGCCAGCGCCAGAGTCCGCAGCTCTTGTCGAATTCGCTCGCCGGCTGCGGCCAGCTCGAGTTGCTCTTCTGCCTGTTCAACGTCAATCGCCAGCATGCGGAGGAGCGGATGCTGGCCCCAGGATGACAGCCGTTCTCGGTGTCGCGGCGCGGCCTTGGCTGCCACCGCCAGTGGGGCGTTTCCCGCGTCTTCCTGGGCATATCGAGTCGCCAAATCCGACGCAATATCGGCTCGCTTCTGCGTGAGCCGCTGGCGAGCGTCGGCCGGCACGAGTGGCGAAGCGAGCGCGGCGTCGATTTCGGCTACCGACTGGGCGGTCATCTCGGCCGCTTGCAGCCGCGAAAGCGTACCTCGCCACTCCGACTCGAGCTTGCTCCAGCCCTCGCGCACCTCGCGGGCCGCTTCGAGCGCCGCGGAGATCGCCTCGGACGATCGCCCGGCTGCCGGATCGGCATTGTCCGCCGTAGCGCTGGATAATCGTGCCTCCAAAGCGAGCCCGTCGGCAATTAAGGGGAGCAGGATCTGCCGGACGATAGCGTCGGCCGCCTGTTGGCGATCCGGGTCAAACTCCAGACGCGTGGCCCACTGGGCGTGGTAGGCCAGCTCGGCCCACAGCCGGTCGCGCAAGGCATACGCGTCGGCCAGATCCTCCGCTAATTCGTCGCACCGCTGGATTTCGGCGGCGGCCACGGTGAGCGCCGATTCGAGGTCTCGCTGGCCCGGGCCGGCAAGCACGGCGTCTTCCAGGGTGCGACACGTTTGGTCGAGCTTCGCCAGCTGCGGCCGCAGCCAGGCATGCGCCCGGACGTCGCCGGGAAGACTACGTCCCTCGGTGCTGGGCATCGGAACGGCCAGCCGCTCGGCCGCCAGACGGGCCGCCAGTGTGCGCGAGAGCAACGTCGCGTTCGGCCACAGCGCCGGCACGTGATACCGTTGCCACAAGTGGACGAGTCCCTGTTCGAGCGTCGGTCCTGGTAAGCCTGCCTGCTCGATTGCCGAGGCGGCCGCAGCCAGATTCGCCGCACTGGGCGCCTGCTGGCAGACGTCGAGCGTTTGGGCCAGGGACCGCTGCTGATCGGGTGCGAGCGTTCCCCAAAAAGCGGCGAAATCGAGACTGTTTCCCGCAGGCGGCAGTGCGGTGGGCGAGGCTCGCTCAAGCAGACGATCGTATGCTCCGATCGAGGGGCGCTCTTGGGCGCTGCGTTGGCGGTTGAGCAGCTCTGCCAGCTGCGCCGTCAGCGAATCGTTGAGCGACTTGGCATCCACCGTGTAGGCCGAACCGGCCTGCGACAATTCCTCGAGCCACAACAGTTGCTGCTCGAGCGCCCGCCAGGCAACCGGATCGAATCGCCAGGGGAGGCTCTCGCGCAATTGGTCGACCGCGCGCCAGTGCTGCGCCAGCACGCTGGCCTGAACCGCCGGCACGCCGCGCTCGATCCGTTCCGTCCGTTCGAGGAGCGCCTGCCAACTGCTCGTGCGCATCCCCACCGCGACTTCAAAGTCGGCCGCATCCCCGGGCACGAGGAGCGGCTGTTGCCGGCTTGCGAGGTGGTGCCTCGTCCAGCCGTCGACCTCCTCGACGAGATAGCGAGCCAGTTCGTGGAGCGAGACACGGCCATTGCCGTTGCCGCCGGCGCTGCGCCGATCTGCCGCCCCCGCCAGCCCGAGTCGAAAGTAATGTCCGAAGACCGAACCTCGCAGCTCCGGCGAAGCGATCGCCCGCTCGCCGTGACCTGCCGAGCTGAGGATCACGAGGCCGGGAATCTGAGTCGCGTTGACCTCGGTGGTGAGTGCTTCGGCCAGGCCGCTCGCGAGCAGGCCGATGTTCCAGTTGACGAGCTGACGGCTGCAATCGAGCACCAGCAGCTTGGGTTGCCGCGGCGGGAGCTTGGCGGCGTCGATTGCGGCCAGCACATCGGCCAGCGGCAGCCACGTTTCGCTGTCCTGCGGATTGCTGCCCGGGGGAATCAAACACGCCCGACCGGCGCCATCGACGGCTCCATGCAGGCTGAGGTAGATGACAATCGGCTCGAGCGATCCTTGCCGGCGATGGGCCTCGACTAGTTGCGTGGTGAGCTGCGCGAGTCCCCGCTCTTTCGAGCGCCAGGCTTCCGACAGGTCGTGGAGCACGAGCGTTTCGCCATCGAGCTCACGCAGGCTTTCGAGGTCTTCCGTCGCCCAGGCATTGGGTGGAAGCGGCCAGTTGTAGTCGGTCGCCACCACGGTCAGAACCGGCGTCCGCTCCGGCGCGTAGAGCAGGTAGAAGAGTAGCAGCGCCGCCAAGCCTGCCGCAGTCGCAAACCAAGCGGCAATTCGCACCGAACGCCACGGCTCGCGAGCCCAAAACGGGACGCCGTCGCCGGTCGAGCGCTGCCAGCGATGCCGCGCCACTTCCTGACGTTGACCGCCGCGCCAGCCCGACGAGCGGCGATGCGGAGCGCTGGCGGAATTGTTCTGGGCCATGGCAGCCTTCCGAATTAAGAAGCCCTCTCACAACGATCTGCCAACGGCCGTTTCTCCGGGAAATTCGCCGTACCGTTTTTGTCTCGAAGAGCCGCCGGGCGGTGGCCAGGGGCGATGCAAGCGGCAGTCTTTCGCTGAAGTCCCATACATACGCGGCTGTCTCTCGTCAGTTGTCGCAGTTGCAGGGCGGCAAACGCAAGAGGACGCTGGGGGCCGGGACTCCGCCGCCAGTCGCCGGAGTTGCCTGGCCACCGCCTGCGACAACGCTACTGGCTGCAGGTGCCGGCTGCGAGGCTGCCGTCGGCACTGCCGCCCGCCGCGCGACAACGCGTACCAGGTGCAGCCCGCGGCGATCCTCAATCACGCCGCTGACACCGCCAACTGGCAGCGTCGCCAGCGCCCGAGCTACCTCGGGCGAGCCGGCCTGCTCGGGAGCGGTCCAGTCGTAGGCAAACTTTCGCACTTGCGGCACGGCAACCTCGCCCTGCCGGCTGAGGGCCTGCGTCCGCGCAATCATCATCGCCGCGGCGGCCTCGTGTGGCGAAGCGAACTGTTCGCGGCCCGCCGTCCAGTGGACCCAGGCCACCTCGATCGGCTCCGCGGACTTGGGGCCTAATTGCTGCTGGTAGGCATCGAGCACTTCTTCATACGCGACGGGCCGCAGATTGGAATGGGACGTCGCCAGTCCGCTGACGGGCCGGGTTAGCGACGGTTCGACGCCGCTGCCGATCGCGGCCTGCGGAACGGCTGGTGCTGCCGGGACGGCGCTGGCAGCAGCCACTTCAGGTTGCGAACGTGTCGCCAATACCGACACCTGCGCCGGAGCAGCGTCGCTGGGGAGTTCTTCTCCCTGCGCGAGTAGCGATTCCGTCGGCGGCGCAGTCTCAGCTGCTGCGGCAGCCCCGGCCGGCGGACCTTCGAGGGGCTTCGTCGGTGCAGTCTTGAGCGGCACGCTCGAACAACTGCAGAGCGCCAGCCGCGCGACGCGGCGGACGCGATCCGACGGCTCGACATAACAGCCGTTGGCGTCTTGTTCGTAGGCCAACTTCTCCAGCTTCTCTCGTACCGGCTGGCTGCAGCAGGCACTCGTGCGGCAGTTCTTGCACGGTTCGCCCGCCGTCGAGCGGAGTGCGCTGACGCCGGCGAACCGCACCACTTCGGTACAGTCGTCGAGCGCGTCGAGAATGGCCTTTTCCACGCCCGGATAACAGCCGCTGCAGCCGACCGTCGCCAGGTAGGCGATCGCCTTGGCCTTTTGGGCCGCGGCGTCTTCCTCAGCTTTGACCTTGGCCGCTTCGGCGACCGCCGGATTGGGCGAAGCCAGATTAGCCGGGTCGGTTAGCGCGAGCAGTTCGGGCTTGGCTTCGAGGCCGGGCCAAATCTTTCCGAGATGATTGCGAAAGCGGTCGACGCCCCCTTTTACTCCGCCGCACAGCGCGGTGAGTCCCAGGAATTCGGGAAGCGTCTGTTTCGGGCAGCAAGCTTGACCGGGTGGGGCGATCGCAACAATCGACGTCCCTCCCACGGAGGCCGAAGTGGGTAATGCGGGAGCCGCGGGCGGCGCAGCGGGCGGAGTCGACGCGCACCCCAGCACGACGGCCAGCGCGCCCACGAGGAAATATCGGCTCTGAGGTCGAATCAACATGTCTGGCCATGAAGCCCCGGCGTAGCAGCAAGCGCGCGGGGTGATCGACAGGAACCGGAAACTGGGCCAGCGTCCCCATCGGACTCTGACTCCCCCTGATGTCGGCCGCATAGGCGCTGCAGGACGCAAAATCGGCAGACTCAGTACAACTTATCGTCGGGCCCCGCTGGCCAGCTTGAGTCAATCGCGGCTGCTCGGCCCGAAGTTACTGGCTGGCAAGGGTTTGCGCCGCAATTGTCGTCCGCGGCGAGAGGGCTCGGCACGCGGAAACAGGCTGCCTCAGCTCGCAGCCGGCTTTTCGGCAGGAGGCGACGCGGCGACGACCCGCGGCTTGGACCTCACCTTGAGGAGCGTCCAGATCGTGGGGCTGACGACCAGGGCGATGCCCACAAGCGTGAGAGCGCTGAACGTCCGGTGCCAAAGGACCATTTCGAGAATCATCGTGATCCCCACTTGGGCCAGTCCGACGACCGACACGCGGGCCGGCGGACCGGCGGCGAAGGCCTTCGTGAGGAAGAGTTGTCCGACCGTGGCAAACACTCCCACACCGACGAGCGACGCCAGCGTCTGCGGATCGGTCGCCAGTCCATGCTGCCCGGGCAGCAAGAAGAGTGCGCCAACGCAAAATGCCAAGGCCACCGCCGAAAAGTGGACCACGATCGCCCGCGGATCGATCTCTTTGACCTGATGCAAACCGATCAAGGCGACGGCGCTCGTAAGGGAACTGAGCAGTGCGACTCCCACGGCCCAGAGCGACCCGCTCGCAGGCTGTTGAATAAGGCTCACGCCAACGAGACCCACGACGACGGCGGGCCAGACATCGAGCGGCGGCGATTCGCCGAGTAGCGGCCATGAGAGCAGCGCCACCCAGAGCGGGAACATATTCGTCAGCGTGAGCACTTCGGAAACCGGATAGTGTGTCATCGCATAGAAGCCGCAGAGCAGGCTGATGCTGCCGGCGAGACTCCGCATCCAGAGCTTGGCCGGGCGGAAAAAGACGAGCTTCGCGCCTCCCCCGCGGGCCAGCGCGGCGGCCAACAGCATAGCCAGCCCCGTGCGAAAGATGGCGATCCATTGCCAGTCGCACTTGTCCCGCAGCCCCGCAGTCAGTAAAGCCATGCCCGCAAACGAGCTAGCGCCCAAGAGCATCCAAACGTAGGGGAGCGCGGCAGGAGGGAACATGGGTGGGATCAAGCGGGCGCGGGCGAGACCGCACATTCTAGTCAGCGGCGCGGCGGGAATGAAGCGATAGACCCGCGCAGGCCGGGGAGGTTCGCGCCCGCGAAGTAGCTGCCGCAATAACCAGGCGGCAGCAGTGCCGATTGGCGCCTGCTTATTTGGGCCGCTGCGGCAGCGAGTCCGCCGCTAACTGCGCACGCGGCTCGAGCGAAGTCGTGCGTGCGGGTTTGGGCAAGTTCCCCTGCACGGCTAAGAATCCGCCCGCCCCCAGCACGAGAAACAGCGAAAACCAGAGGACACCGTCCCGAATCACGACGAGCACTCCTTTGAGCCCGGGATAGGCCGCCAGGAGCGAAAACAGGAAAGCCGCGGCCGACAGGATCACCGCCGCCAGCGACAGATACGGACTCAGGCCGGGGTCCATCGAACCACCCACCACGCGCCAGGACGAAGAGAAACCACCCCCTTCGTCATAGCAATCCACCGCGCCGGCCCGCAATGTTTTCCGGAGCGATTTTCCCACGAATTCACACGTTCTTCGCCGGGTAGCACTACGTTGTGCCGACTGTGGAAACTCTGCGGGGCCAACGGCTAGCGGACAGGCTCTCCTTCCCGCATCGTCCGTACCTGCACACCGCTGGCCGATAGCCTCACCTCGATACACCCCGTGGTGGCGGTGTGCAGGACTTTTGCCCCGCGGGCCGCGTACGAATCGGCCACTTCCCGGGCCTGCCGCTCGTCGCCAAAGCCCAGTGATCCGCTCACGATGACGTACTCCGGCGTGCTCCACAGGGAGAAGCCGGTCGGGTCGCTGCGTCGGCTGCCGTGGTGGGGAGCGAGGATCACGTCGCAATCGAGCGGCTCCTCGGCGAGCAGGTCATCGAGGCCAGGAGACTCCAAGTCGCCGGTCAGGAGCACTCGCCGGCCGGCATACTCGACCAGGAGGACCAGGCTATTCGCGTTGTCGCTGCCGATGACGCCCCGCCGCGGCGGGTGGAGCACTTCGAGCCGCACGTCGGGCCCGGTCGAGAGCCGCTGGCCGCCATGGAGCCGCCGCACGGCGACGCCGCGACTGTCGAGCGCTTGGGCGAGCTCGTCGAGGGCGGCGTTCGGCAGTTCAAACATCACCGGCGAGACATAGAACGTCCCGACGCTTACTCTTTCGAGTAATTCGGGAACGCCGTTGTAGTGGTCGACATCGGCGTGCGACAGGATCACCGAGTCGAGATGCCACCGACCGCGCGACCAGAGAAGGCTCGCAGTCGACCGGGCGGCGCCCTGCGGCGATCCGAGCTGGCCGCAGTCGTAGAGCAACGTTTGGCCGTCAGGCATTTCGACGAGGCACGCCACGCCGTGGCCTACGGAGAGAAAGGTGCAGGTGAGCGCCGCTGGCTCGTTAGCGGTGTTACCCGGCAGGTTGTCCGCGGCACAGCTCGTCGACGGCTCGGCCGCGTGCCGCAGCACTTCGGTCCGCGCTTTGCCCGCAGGCGTCGCCAGGAGCAGCGCTACGAGCAACCAGATCGCTGGCAGCGTGATCCACCAGAGCCGCATCGATCGCCGCTGCGATGCAAGCGCAAGTACCGCGAGGCCCACATAGAACACGGCGACCCACCAGCCGGGCGGCGCGGGAAACCAGAAGTAGCTTCCCGGAATCGCCCGGCCCCAGGCGATCGTCGCCTCGATGAGGTGCAGATTCCAGTCGCAGACCCGGCCTGCCATCGTCGCCACAAGCGGCACCAGCGGTCCAATGAGGAGCACCGCGAAGCCGCTGTAGAGCGCCATGGCAATCGGCACCCACACGAGCAAGTTCAGAACGAGTGCGCCGGGCGAGATCAACTGATACCGGAGCCACACGAGCGGCAGCGCCGCGGCCCAGATGAGCGCTCCGGTGAGCCACATTCGCCAGATCATGCTGACCCCATATCGGAAAGCTCGCTCCGGCCACGAGCGGGCCGAGGCGATCAGCCGGTCGAGCGGATCAGTAATCGGCGGCGGCATCAGCAGCGGCGCGGCGAGGATCATGACGGCGACCGCTAAGAACGAGAGCTGCGGTCCCGCCAGGAATAGACTCGCCGGGTGATACACCAGCACAACGATACCGGCCAAGGCGAGCGTGTTAAAGCCAAATGCTTCTCGCCCGATCAAGCGAGCGAGGCACATCGCCACGATCAGGACCGCCGCCCGCACCACCGGCGGCTCGAGCCCTGTGAGAAACGCATACAGAATTGTGATCGACATCGCCGCCAGGAGCAGAGGGCGCTCGGCGATCAGTCCCGTCCGCAGGAGCACCCAAAAACCTGCCGCCAGAATACCGATGTGTAAGCCACTGATGGAAAGCACATGGACCGTTCCCGTGACCAAAAAGTCTTCGTTCCGCTCGGGATCGAGCTGTTCGCGCAGGCCGAGGAGTACTGCGGAAGCAAGCGGCGCTCGG
>JALORD010000426.1 GCA_025459145.1 Pirellulaceae bacterium
TTCGAGGTCGAATTCGTGAAATTCATTCCGTTCCCGTTTTCGCGGCACAAGCTTCAGCAACTGGCCGCGATATTGGGCGGCGGCTTCGTTGCGCTGGTCCTGCTGGCACGGCAGGCCAATGAAATACTCACCGCTGTCACCGGGTACGAGGCCGACGGCCCAGTCATGATAGTCGTCGGTAGCTCCCCAGCCCTTCGCAATCACTTGCACGCCAAGCGCGGATCGCTCGTGGATCAGCAACCGCATAAGCCCGGTCTTGGTAATGACGTCGACGTGGTTTCGTGCTGCAAACAGCCCATACGGCGTTGCGAGCCCATCGGCGAACGTTTCCAGCCGATCCTCAAGCCCGTCGCCGCTCTTATCCGTGGCCCGAAAGACCTGCCCTTTGAGCGAGGAGAGATAAAGTTCGTTGTCGGGAGACCAGGCAAAGCCGGTCGGCATGATGTCGGTGGATAGAGGAAGCCTTACGCCTTCGATCCCGGGAGCAATAAGTACTCTCGCTGGCGTCGGCGAAGGCAAATCAACGGCCACCTCGGGATAGCGGTCGGCGGACAACTTCGTCGAATACTTGATTTCGACAAACGCCCGCCACTTCGCCCAGTGTTCGTCGGGCAGGAGCTGAAACGCGTGCTCTCGCAAGTGGTTCGATCGATTGTCGCTCGCGTGAATCAGTATCGAACCGTCGTCGTTCCACGTCGCACGGCTGGGCGCGATTAGTTTCAATACAATTCCGGATGGCCCGGGAAGCGTCAACTCCTTGGATTGCCCGTCCCATCGGCATTGCCTGGCCACATCCTCGCTAACGAGGCGGAATCGCAATTTGTCGATTGTTTTCGAGCCATAGATACTGATCGTCCGAGTAAACCCACCTTCATCGAGGTGGGCAGTGAGATGTTCATCGACATCCACGTAAACAGTGGTCGGCTTGCTTTCCGATGATCCCTCTACGCCTTCAGATTTAAAGGTGAGCTTTTTGCAGAGGGTGCTCCCGCCAAACCAATTGATTTCGCTGTTGTGTTGCCCTCGTCTCGAAGGCAACCGTTCTTTCCCGTCGATCCAGAGTGACAATTCGGACTTGGCAAAGCCGGGATCGAAGATCGGCGTTCCCCCCGCCTCCCAGAACCAGCTCTTTCCCTTCGTCCGCTGGCGGGCCATGTCGCCGAGCCACCAGGCGGCGAGGCGGCCGGTTTCGAGGTCGTAGAGAATGTTGTGCCGGTTCGGGAGGCCGATCACCACGGGAAAGAGGTGCGTGCGGTCGCCGAGTTTAATCACGTCGTGCAGGACAAGCGGCGACTCTTTCTTTTCGGGCACGCCGGAGAGCCGCAGGACGCGGACCGGGTTTGGCTCCGGCGGCTCGAAGCCGGGCGTGTTTAAAATGTGCCAGACGGCGGCGAGCTGATCGTGGACGTTGTCGCCGAGGACGCCGCGAACGGGGACCTGGACGCTGGGCATTTCCATTCGCGGGACGATTCGCGCTGGGCCAGCGCACCAGCGGCCGAACCACTCGCGGCGAATGCGCTTCTCGAGCATCGACAGATCCGGCCCGCGGGCGTTCAGCGGGGCCTTGTCGGGGAGGACGCTGCCGACCTGATGGCAGCTCGTGCAGCCAAAGCCGTCGGTCGTCACCAGCCGCGGCCCGGCCGCCGCCAAAGCCGCGACCACTGGTCGCGGTGAATCCTCGGCTTCAGGTCGCTCCGGAATTCGATCGGTCGCCGTGAAATATGCCACGAGCGACGCCAGCTGCAGGTCGGTCAACCGAAACTTCGGCATCCGGGCCAAGAGATACGGCCGGTGCACCTTCCCCTCGCGGCGAATCGCGGCGACCAGGGCCTCGTCGGTCAGCTTGTCACCCACGGCATTCAGGGCCGGCGGCGTCATCGCGGGAACCTGCTTGCCGAGCGAGTCGTGCAGGGCGACGACGGCCGCGAGATGTTTTTCGAGTCCGCCAGGAAGCGCGTGAACCTGCCGGTCGATCCCCTCGCGGGCGTGGCAGGCGAGGCAGTTCAGCTCGACAAGCAAATCGCGGCCGGCGGACTGCGGCGAGGCAGCGGCTGAAGCGTCCACCCGATCGGCGATCGCCGAGTAATACGTCGATAGACTTTGGGCATCGGCCTGCGCGAGGCCGTACCTCGGCTGTCCAACCGCGGCGCTCGTCGCGTTTGCACACGAGCGGTTCCAGTCGCTCGCGGCCGACAGCGGCTTCAGCCGCGGCGCTGTCGCCGCGACTTCTGCACCCGGCAAGGCGTGGCATGCCGCACAGCGCCGCTCGGCTACGAGCCGCTCGCCGCGCTCCACATTTCCCGTCTGCTCAAGCGGAGCGGGCTTCCCTTGCTGTCCGAGCCAGAGGGCCAGCGAATCGCGTTCGACAGCCGAGAGATCGAACACCGGCATCCGGTGGTGGCGATTCAGGCTAGCGGGATCCGCCAGCCAGCGGGCGAAAAACTCCTGCGGCCGCTTGGCTCCGATCGCCGTCAGATCGCCCCCGCCGAAGAGACCGCTTTCGCCCAGTTCGCCGTGCTGATGGCAGGCGAGGCAGCCGAGCGTGAGAAAGAGCCGCTGCCCCTCGTCCGCCGAAGGCTTCGCAGGGGACGACTTCGCCTTTCCCGCATCCGGCGCACAAGCTTGTCGTTTTCTCTCTCTGCCGGTTGGGCCGAGAGCCAATCGACGAGCCACGCCGACTCGAGATTGCCGGAAAGCTTCTCGAGCGCCGGAGCAGCCAGCGCCGGTGCAGCGAGTACCGTGGAATCGGCCGTGCCGCCGTGGCACGCCTCGCAGCGCAGCGCCGCCGCCAGCGTCCGCCCCCGCTCAAAGTCGTGCGCGGGGCTCGCCTCGCGATCGTGCATCAGGAACCGAGCCGGCACCGGCTCCAGGACGAAGTTCGGACCGGACCAATAGAGAGCGAGGCGCGCCGGTGCCGCGGTACGCCGGAACGACACTTCCAGGTCGTGCCGACCGAACTCAAGTTCCAGCGGCTCCGTCCGGATCCACCCCGCGCCGGCAACGTCCCCCGTGAGCACTTCCTTCCCGGCCAGACGCAGCGAAACGCTCCCGCCGCCGGCATAGACTGCCAGTTCGTAGCGACCCGGTGCCTGCGTCCAGAGCCGGCCGCGCCAAGTGGCGGTGAAGTTACCCGTTGGCAGCCGCGAAAGTCCCGGTGCGTAGGGGGACTCTTCCTCGAAGTCGTCTTGCGCGAACGTGCAGGGGGCGAACGTGAAGGGCTGTGGTCCCGCCGCGAAGAGAACGACCGCCATAGCGCAGGCCGCCAGCCGGAAAGGACGGAGCCAATTGCCTAGTGACTTCATGCGAATTTTCCAGGCGTGAAACGGCCAGCGCGGGCGCACAAGGGGGCTTCTAACTTAACCCGAACGGCCGGCGAGTGCCAAATCGGAGCTGGCTAACCGGTGTACGGTGGCCGCCTGGGACGTGTAATCCAGAATAACCACCCGACCACGGCGACCGCGGCGAGAGTCGCCGCGCCAAGGGCTACCGGGAAGATCCAGTTCTCTGCCGCGCCGCTGCCCGACGCATTGGCAATTCCAAACGCAGCAAAGCAGGTCCCCACACAGGCCACTGCAAATGCACTCATTCCAGCGAGCAGAATTCCCAGCATGATGCCCGTCGAGGCGAAGAAGGTCAGCACCTTTTCGCCCAGGTTGAGCGGGGTCGCGGCCTCTTTGCGCTGACGGCCGACGATCAGCGTCCGGACGAGTGCCGGCACGGCGACGATGCACACAAGCACGCCCAGCCCCGGCACCGCCACCATCATCCCCAGGCAGACCGAGATCAGCGTGATCACCAGCATCAGCGATTCGAGCGAGAACTGCGAGGCGCTAGCTCGCCGCTTCTTTTCCCAGTCGGGTACGAATGGCGAAACGCCCGCCGGCTCGACCAGTTCCGCAGTTACGACGACCGGCGCGCCGCAGAGCCAGCAAACGCCACTCGTGCCGACCAGGGCGCCGCACTCGCCGCATTGCAGGCTTTCCGTGGACGCTGGCGGCGGTAGCGGCTGCTGCATGATTGGACCCTTCGCCGGCACGTCGGGCTCTTGGTGGGTCGTCATGCGGCCGGTTCTCCGCCGCCCGGCGAATCGGCCGTCGGAACCGTAGCAGTCAGCGAGGCGCTCGATGTGCGCTCGGGCGGTGCGAGATCGAGCCGCGGGGGCCAGGTGCCGACGAGCACCATCCACACGATGCCGATTCCGCCGCCAATCGCCAGCAGCACGACGAGCGCGATCACCAGCGGCAGCCCTACCCAGCCGAACTGCGGATCGGCCAGCGCGTAGAGCCAAAGCAGTCCACAACCGATGCCGAGCGAACAAACGAGCATGAGCGACTCGGCCACCAGGCACACAAGCAGCGAAAACACCAGCGTGATTCCCGTGCGCCAAAGCGGAAACACGCGGCCGGCGTCGCGCTCGCGCTGCGCGATCAGGCCCGTCCGCCCAAGTGCCGGGATCAGCAGGGCCAGCAGCAGCCCCCCCGCCGTCAGCGAATAGCCGAGCACGGCAAACGCCGCGCACAGGATGGCCAATACGAACATCCCCTCGGCCAGCGAGAATTGCAGCGGGCCGAGGAAGCCTCCTCCCTGTTCGGAGCGCGAGACACTCATGACCGATTCATTTCCAAAAGCCGAGCTTCGCGTTTACGCTCCGACCAACTTCTTCGCCGCCGCAACGCCCGGGGCTGGGTGGCCGTAGGCGCTCGCGGTCACACGGGCCAGAGCTGTCACATGCCGCCAACGGACCGGAGCGGGCGAATCGGCGTAGTCCTCGCGGACCGTCTGATAGTACTTCTCGGCGTGCAGCGCGCCATCCTCGGTGATGGCATATTCCAACAGCAAGGCGAACGCCGCCGCCGGATCATGCCCGCTCGCGCCATACTGGTGCATCGCCGCGGCTGCGGCTGCCTGGTCATTGCCGCGAATCGCTCGCTCGCAAGCGGCGAGCAGCTCCTCGGGCGAACGCGCAACCTGCCGCTCGAGCTGCTCGGCATGCGGGTAGGCTTCCCAGTTGAGGAAGTCGCCGCCGCGCTGAATCCGATCGCGGGCCACTTGATACGCCCCCAGGATCAGGCACGCGACCCGGTTCCGCCGGCTGCCGACCTGCGCCAGGTGTCGCCAGGCATTCGCCGAGTCGGAGGCATGCACGCCGATCGAATCGCCGTGGACACTCCCCGCCGGCTTTTCCGGCCGCGATTCTTTCTCGCTCCGTCCCTTATCGCGCAGGACGAGCTGATTCGCGGCGAGCGACAGCGACGTGCCGATCGCGTCGAGCGGGAACCCATCGCGCACGGCTGCGGCCGCAGCCGCAGCAGCGTCTTCGGGCTTGCTGCGGAAGATTGTGTCGGCGAGCCCCGCAAGCCACTTGTCGTCGGCCGGGCGGGCCGTCGGCGGATTCGGATCGAGCAAGCGATATTCCTCCAGCAGCTTCGGCAGCACATCGCGCCCGCCGGCCGAATGATCGCGATGGCGATCATTCTGCACGCAGTAACGTACCGACTGGCGGAGCATTGTGTGGGCATGCTCGGCACCGACGATGTCGAGCAGGTCGTACGCCCGGTACGGCATCACAATCCGGTGCACTTCCGACTGATCCTGCACGGCGACGAGCAACTCTTCGAGCGCACGCTCGGTCGCTTCGTCGGTCGTGCCTTGGGCGACGGCGGCGAACACCCGCTCGGCCCGGTCAAAGTCTTGAGCCCGGACCGCGGCCAGCAGTTCAGCGCCGCTCGCCGTCTTGGCGATCGCCGGATCGGCTTCGACGACATGCAGCACTTCCGAATCGACGCCGCCGTGCTCGGCGATCCGCCCGCTGTTGCGATGCAGGACCTTCAGCACGGGCAGGGCCTGCCGCTCGGCGGGCAAGAGGCTCGCCATCGCATAGCACGGGGCCAGCGCCATCATTGTGTGAAAGCCGACGTAGTCCTGCCCGCCGAAGGTGCGGGCGTTGGCTAAGGCAGCCGCGGCGACGATCGTCTGCAGCGGCGTGCCGCTCCGTAGCTTCTCGACCACCTGGGCCAAGAGCCCTTCGCCCTGGCCCGACTGCATCAGCTCGACGAGCCCTTCGAGCCGGCCAAATCGCAGCCGGTCGTCGCTTTGGTCGGCCTCGGCCGGCGTCAGGCCGAGATTGACGGCAGTCGACAGTCCGACGGCAGCCACGAGAGTACCGCGGCCGACATCGGCCAAAAACGCGCGACGGGATGGCTGAAACATGGCTGGACCCTTAGGGAGAGAGGAGGCTGGCTGGGGGCCCGTAGACGATCGTCGACGTTGGTTCGGCGAGCACCTGGGATGCGTGTATTGTCGCGCTTCGGCTGGCCCTTTGTAAAGCAAAACCAGCAAATCTCGGACTGAACTGCGCCGCCCACATCGCTCGACCCTACAGAACCGACAACCGGCGCACCCCGCCTCCGCGAACAAGCCGTTGCGACCTATGATTTCCGATTGAGGCGGCCCGAGCTCCCTGAATCAGCCAGTGTTTATGACGGAGAACCATTACGACGTCATCGTGATCGGCAGCGGACCCGGCGGGGAAGGAGCCGCCATGCAGGCCGTGAAACAGGGCCTCCGCGTGGCGACCGTCGAGCGGTATCGGCGAGTCGGCGGCGGCTGCACGCACTGGGGAACCATCCCCAGCAAGGCGCTCCGCTACGCCATCTATCAGATGACCGAGGTGAATAGCAATCGCCTGTATCGCGAGGCCGGCGTCACTGTCGAATTCACGTTCCCGCAACTCCGCAAAGGGGCCGAAACGGTCATCAACCTGCAGGAAGAAATGCGCCGCGGGTTTTACGATCGGAACCACGTGCCGATTTATGCCGGCCAGGCCCGGTTCGTCGATCCGCACACGATCGAAATCGGCGAAGCTCACGAGGCTCGCGAGCGGATCACGGCCGACAACTTTGTGCTCGCCGTCGGAGCCCGGCCCTATCATCCGCCGGATGTCGACTTTACCCATCCGCGGATATTCGACAGCGACACGATCCTCAACCTGTCGTTCACGCCGCGGTCGATTTCGATCTATGGCGCCGGCGTCGTGGGGTGCGAGTATGCGTCGATGTTTCGTAACCTCGGCTGCAAACTGAACCTGATCAACACCCGGCTGCAGCTTCTCGAATTCCTCGACGACGAAATCTGCGATGCGCTCAGCTACCATCTCCGCGAGCGGGGCGCGCTCGTTCGCCACGGCGAGCAGTATGAGAAGATCGAAGGGGAAGCCGACGGCGTCGTCCTGTCGCTGAAGAGCGGCAAGAAGATCAAGACGGATATTCTCCTGTGGGCCAATGGCCGAACCGGCAACACCGACAACTTGGGGCTCGAAACCGTGGGCCTGACGCCCGACAGCCGGGGGCAACTTGCGGTCGACGACCGCTACGCCACGAGCGTGCCGCACATTTACGCCGTGGGGGACGTCATCGGCTTTCCGTCGCTGGCCAGCGCAGCGTACGTGCAAGGGCGGGCCGCAGCGCTGCACATTGCCGGCGACGACTGCGCGAAGCTCCTCGCGCAGGACATTCCGACCGGCATCTATACGAGTCCCGAGATCAGCTCGATCGGCAAGACCGAGCGGGAGCTGACCACGGCCGGCGTGCCGTACGAAGTGGGGCACGCGCAGTTCAAGAGCCTCGCCCGGGCCCAGATCACCGGCCAGCGGGTCGGCATGCTGAAGATTCTGTTCCACCGCGAAACGCTCCAGCTGCTCGGCATTCATTGCTTCGGAGCCAACGCC
>JALORD010000427.1 GCA_025459145.1 Pirellulaceae bacterium
ATGGCGCTCGCCCGCAAGATCGATCTGCACCTAGCCGAGGTGGCGCTGGCCGATCTCGTCGGCGCGGCGCAGCGGCCGATCCGGCTGCCGGAGATCCTCGCCGCCGTTTGCGACGTGTTCGGTGTCGACGCCCAAGAGCTGCAGTCCAGCAGCAAGGCGCCGTCGGTCACGCTGCCGCGAATGCTCGTGATGTTTCTGGCCCGCAAGTACACGCGGGCCGCACTTTCGGAAATCGGCCGCTCGGTCGGGCGCAAAAGCCACAGCACAGTCGTGTCCGCCGAGCAAAAAGTCAGCGCGTGGCTCACCGCCGGTAAACAAGTTCCACTCGGCCGCGGCAATTGTGCGCTCGAGGATGCGGTGCGGCGGGTGGAGCTGAAGATGCGTTTGGCATAGGTGCTGAGATCTTGCTTGGTCTCCTACTCGGCCACTCGTAAATACTCGAGCAAATCGGCCATTTGCTGTTTGTCGATCTGTCGTTCCATTCCTTCGGGCATGAGCGATTGGCCGCTGCTTTTGAGCTGATCAATCTCGATCCGCAGGACGGTGTCTTGTTGGTTGTCGGCCCGGCGCAGCGAGAGGCTGGTGGCCGATTCGGCGGCGATCATCCCGGTGAGCGTGCGGCCATCGGCCAGTCGAACCACGTAGTTCAAGTACTGCGGGTTCACCTCGCGGTTCGGATCGAGCACGTTGACCAGAATCGCCTCCGGCCCACGGGCTTTCATCGCGGCCAGGTTGGGCCCGATCTCGTGCCCCACGCCGCCGACCTTGTGGCAGGCGGCACATACCTTCGTAAAGACTTCCTTCCCCGCGGCTGCATTGCCGGCTAGCGAGAGCACTTCGCGATAACCGTTGACCACTTCGCTCCGGGCACCTAGTCGCGAGGCCGCGAGCAGTCGGGCCGCCGCGGCGCGAACCTGCTCGTCGGAATGTTCGGCCAGCAGCTTGATTCGCGCGGGGTCGACGTCGCCGAGATTTACGGTTTCCGCTTCGATCGCTGCGACCAGGGCGAGCGTCCAAGCCGGGCGCGAAAGCAAGAGATCGGCGGCTTGGCTCTTCAGCCGGGGGCTGAGCGCGGGATACGCTGCGAGGATCGCCGGCGCGACTTCGGCCTCGCTGAACGAGCCGAGCGTACCGAGTGCTGCAGACTGTAGCTCGGCGGGAACCGCCGGAGCGAGTAGCGCCGCGAGGACGTCGTCGGCATCGGCCAGGCGGCCTAGCCGCAACTGCTGCACGGCGGCAACGCGGGCCTTCTCCGTCGCCGATTCGTCGGCCGCCACTCGCGCGGCCTCGGTCAGCAGCGACTTCATTAGCTCCTCGGCCCGGCCGCCGGTTGCCGCGGCGACCTGCCGAGCCAGCGGCGAACCTTCGGCTGCACCGAGCTTCGACACAATCAGTTGCAGCGTCTGGGCGTCCTCACTAGCCAGTGCTGAAAGGGCCTTGAGCAGGTTCGCTACATCGTCGGCCCGCTGCTGCTTGCCGATCTGGGCAGCCAGACTGGCCAAGAGATCACGTCCCGCGGCTGTGGCGCGAAACTCGCGGTCGGAAGCCAACAACGCGAGCACTTCGCCCGCTCCTGCGGCCAGCGAACTCTGCACGGCGACCCGCACATAGCCATCGTCCACATCGCGCTTCGCGATCGAGACGAGTGCCGCCGCTCGCTGGGGACTGGCCGGCAATTGGCCGAGCGAGAACGCCGCCTGATAACGGACCCGCAGCTCCGGATCGCCGGCCAGGGTGAGCAGCTTCGCCTGCACGGCTGCCGACGAAGCAGCCTTCGACTCGGCCAGGCGAGCGGCATGTTCGCGGACCCGCGGGTGCGTGTCGGCCAGCCGGGCCACGAGCACGTCGTCGGACAGCGCCCCGAGCCCATCGAGAGCGTACATCGCATGCAGCCGAGCGAGCGGCAATTCCGATTCGCTCGCCAGTTTGACGAGCGGCCCGATCGCCGCCTGGTCCTGCCGCTCATAGATCAGCCGGGCGGCCGTCTCGCGGTGCCAGGCATTGGGATGCTGCAGCAGGGCGACGAGGATGGGGGCCGTGGCACTCGTGAGCTTCGGCAGCTGCGGTTGCGAAAACTTTTCCGGCACGATTCGGTAAATCCGCCCTCGGTCGCGGCCGCTCGTCAGGTCGAGATGCTGCTTGATGATCGGCGGCAGGCTCGCTGGATGCTCGATCACTTCGCGGTACATATCGAGAATGTAGAGCGACCCGTCCGGAGCGTTGGCGAACTGCACGGGGCGGAACCAGATGTCGGACGACGAAACGAACTCGCTCGCCTCGTCGATCCGCGTGCCCACGAAACCGATACCGCTGGCGGATAGCCGTTTGCGGTGGACGAGGTTGCTACCCACGTCGCCGACGATTGCGAGGCCTTGCCACTCGCGGGGCCAGGCGTCGCCGCGATAAATCGTCACTCCGGTTGCTCCGGTGAAATAGCCGGCCGGGCGACCGCCACCTTCGACCACGCCGGGGACGATTTTTTGGGCCCGCAGCCGCGTCCGCACGATTCGCCACGGCTCGACGGGGCTCGTGCGAAACACATCGGCCTGTGGCCCGTCAGCGGCGATACTCCGCCGAGCCGCTGGAGCCGCCAGATACGGATTGCGGGCCAAATAATGGTCCTCGTACATCACCTGTTGCAGGTGGTCGCTGTTCGACGAAACGAACCGGTCCCCCCAATCGTTCTGGCTCATACCGTGCTGGGCCCCGCCGCTGATCGGGGCGAATTGCCAGGTGCGCGGATCGAGGGCCAGATCGCGGCCGCGGAGACTGACCGGTTTGGCGTCGGGAGTCTTCGGCGAAGTGAGCTCGGCTCCCGTGCTCGAAAGTGACAGCAGAATCCGGTTCGCGAGGCTCCACTGCAGCGAGTTGGCCAGCCCCTGGACGTTGCTCGTCCCCAGGCCTGAGCAAAGGACCTCTCGCTGGTCGGCCCGGCCGTCGCCATCGGAATCGGCCAGGAGCAAAATGTCCGGCGCATCGACGACGAGCAGCTTTCCTTGCGTATAGAACAAGGCGGTCGGCCAGCGGAGCCCCTCGGCAAACGTCTCGCTTCGGTCGAAGCGTCCGTCGCCGTCGTCGTCGGTCAGCACGCGGATCCGACTGAGCCCTTCGTCGCGATTCTCGGAATAGCCCCGCATCTCGCAAACAAACATCCGGGCATTTTCGTCAAAGCAGATCGCCACCGGGTCGGCCAGCAGCGGCTCGGCGGCCACTTGCTCAATGCGGAAGCCCGGCGCGACGTGAAATTTGGCGAGGGCCTCGCTGGGCTCCGTCGGCGGAATTCGGGGAAGCTCTACGGCGTAGTCGCGGTCGAGCGAATCGGTCGCCGGCTGTTGGGCGAACGCGGCGGAACTGCCTGCGACGATCCAGCAGGCCGCGAGCCAAAGTGCGAGGGTGTGTGCGTGCCAGCGTTCGCGGGTGCTACGACGCGCAAGGCAATCCCAGGAAGCCATGGTGCGGACTTTCAGCGGGTGGGGGCGACGGAAATGGCATTTGGAGAGGCGGCTGGTATTCTAACACAAGTGGATTCACTTGCACCGATCCTTTCTGGCTCGTCGCCGAGTCTCGCGATAGAATCCGCCGGCGCGCTACCTGGGCGAAAGCTCTCGGACACTCGATCGTTACGGACGCCCGATGCGACTGGTTTTTCTGGGGACCGCCGGCTATCACCCCAACGAACGGCGGCAGACCACCTGCCTGATGCTCCCCGAGGCGGGGATCGTCCTCGACGCCGGGACGGGCATGTTCCGCGTCCGACAGCACCTGGCGACCCCCACGCTCGATATTTTCCTGTCGCACGCCCATCTCGATCACTCGTTCGGTCTGACGACGCTGCTCGACGTGCTCTATCAAAAGCCGGTCGAGCGGGTCACCGTCCATGGGGACTCCGCCAAACTCGCCGCGGTTCGCGAACATTTGTTTCACCGCGACCTGTTTCCGGTCGAGCAGCCATATGTGGCGCAGCCCATCCAGCAGAACCTGCAGCTGGCGTGCGGCGCCGTGGTGCGGCACTTTCCGCTGGCGCATCCCGGCGGATCGCTCGGCTATCGGTTCGATTGGCCCGATCGGTCGCTGGCCTATGTGACCGATACGACAGCCGCGGGCGCCGACTCGCCGTACCTGGAGGCGATTCGCGGCGTCGATCTCTTGGTGCATGAATGCAATTTTCGTGATGGGCACGAAGATTGGGCTGCCAAAACGGGGCACAGCTCGACGACCCCGGTGGCCGAACTGGCAGCGGCCGCCGGCGTCAAACGGCTGATGCTGATGCACTTCCTCGCCCTCGACGAATCGAGCGATCCGGTCGGCATCGACACGGCCCGTCGCATTTTTCCCGCTACCGACCTGGCCGAAGATCACCTGGCGATCGAGTTCTAGCGATTTGTCGCGGCTGGAAAATCGGGTAGGTCGATGCCAAGCTTCGACGAACGCCGTCGAAGTTCTCGCAAGTACCGACGATGCACGGCATCGTCCTACGACCTGAGAATCAAGCCGCACGGAGCAGGATCTCGCCCCGGCCCCCTTCGAGGAAGTCGCCGTTGTAGAGGTCGACGACCAGATCGCGGGCCTCCGGCGGAACGGCAAACTCGTGGCGGGCCAGTTCGGCGAAAATGAGCCGGAGCGCCTCCGGGCGAAAGCGGCAAGCGCGACGGAACGTCGGGAGCATCGGCGG
>JALORD010000428.1 GCA_025459145.1 Pirellulaceae bacterium
GGCTCTCCCCCGAGCAGATTTCGCTCGCCGGCCAGATCCTCACTCGGCACGAACAAGCTCTGCCAATTCGGATCGCCTGGCTCGCCTGGGTCGCGATTGCCGAATTGTCGCACGGCGATACGCTCGCGCTGGCGCGGGCTCGCGACCGGCTGCTCGAACGGCTGTTCCAACAGGGGCTCACCGCCGAGCACGATCTGCCCGGTTTTCTCCGCGCCGGGAGCGGGGCCGATGCCGACCGGCAGCGGGTCCTCGGCGAGCGGCTGCGGTCGCTCCGCGACGAAGTGGTGGAATGGATTCACGAGCCGCCGAGCCCACTCGCCCAGACGCGCCGCTACGCCGAGCTCGTGTTTGCCTATGGTCTGGCCCGCCTCGGAGAATCCGCCGAGGCCGAACGGATCGTCGCCTGGGTCCGGCAGCAGATGAACCAGCGCGACAATGTCCATGCCTGGGCCCTGCGGGCGTTCGAGCAGCGAATCGCCGAGGCGGCTGCGGGGACTCGCGGCGCGCAGCTCAGCCCCGACTTGCTCTCGATCATGGAGTGGATGGACCGCAACGAGCGCTACAAGGCCGACCGCCTGCGCGAACAATCGCGGATCATCGAACCGTTTGAGCGGATCAAGCCGTACCGAAACTTTCATCGCCGCTACGCCGACGAGTTCGAGCGCGAGCTGGCGCAGCTCCTCGATGTGGCCGACTCGGCGCAGCTCGCCGCCCGCCTTGAGCAGCTCTGGACTTCGCCCCCTCCGGCAGCCCAAAAACCCGGCGGCCGGACGCGGCTTCTGACCGCGGCGCTCGAACTCGCGCCAAGGCTCGGCGCCGATTACGCCGGGCGGGCCATCGATCGCGTACTCCCCGTCTGGGACGCGACCGATGACGTGATCGACCGGGCCTGCCTGCTCGAAAAAGCGCTGCAGGCCGCTGCTCACTTCGACCACCGCGAGGCCGTCCAGACGTTCGTCGAACGATTCGAGACCTCGCTCCCGAGCATCATCGATTCTTACCTGAACCTGCAGGTGCAGTACAGCGCCGACAAACACGAACGGCTGGTGGCGATCGAGCTCTTATTCCAGCAGTCCCTCCGCGGGCTACGCAAGCTCGGCCTGCGGGACGAGATCGGGCGGATCTTTGGGCAGATCGTCGAACTCGTGCGCGGCGAGGGGTCGGCAACGCCCAAGTCGCGCAAGGCGGGGCGTCCCACGCATGCCGACCCCACCATTGCCTTGCCGCTCGTCCGGGAGCTATTTGCCCGCGATTCGCAAACTGGCAAGCCGCTGCTTCACGGCGTGGCCGATGCCTTCGCCACGTCGACGCACTATTCACTGGGCCAGTATCGGATCGTCGAGGCCACGGTGCTCACGCTCATTAGCGACGAACACGTGCTCTCGGCCGAAACCCGCCGCTGGCTTGAAGAGGACGAGTTCCTCGTCCGGCGGCGGATCCATCGCGATGTACGGGGGGCGACGGAAGAGTGAGGCGTTGTCACTTGTCATTTGTCACTTGTCAGGCGCGAACCGCACTTTGCCCAACTCTAGCCACCAGCAATAGGCACTAGCACTTCCACCCATGAATCAGATTCATCCCGAGCAACTCTCGCTCGAGCAGCTTCAGCCGGAGGCTGAGGAGATTCGCGCGCGGATCAATCGGTTTCGGCTGTCGCTGGGGCGATTTTTCGTCCAGAAACAGCCGCTCATCGATCTGATGTGCGTCGCGGCGGTCGCCCAAGAGCCGCTCTTGCTCGTCGGTCCGCCGGGAACGGCGAAAAGCGACCTCGTGCTCAAATTTAAAGACGCCCTGGGCCTGGCCGACGAAGATTACTTCGAATACATGCTCACGCGGTTCACCGAGCCGTCGGAGATCATTGGGCCGATCGACATCAACCAGCTTCGCGACGGCCGCTACATCCGCCGCGAGCAAGGCAAGCTCCCCACGGCCCGGCTTGGCTTTCTCGACGAAATCTTCAAGTCCAACTCGGCAATCCTCAACATCCTGCTCACGATCATCAACGAGAAGAAGTTCTATCAGGACGGCACGCCGCAGCCGGTGAAGCTCCGCGTGCTCTTTGCCGCCACGAACGAAGTCCCCGAACATGGCGAGCTCGGCGCGCTCAAGGACCGCTTCGTGCTGAAGGCCGAAAGCCTCTCGGTCCAGGACGAGCATTTCGACGAATTGATCGACATGGGGCTTCGGTCGGAAACCTACCGGGCGCTGTCGCAGCGTCCCTGGGTCGAAGATCAGGCCAACCTGGACGATCTTTTAAAGGCCAATCGGTACCTGCATTTGCTCTTCGCCCGCCAGACGCCCGACGGGCAGGGCGATCGACAGCTATTCTTTCCGGACGATGTGTTTCGCGAATATCGCCGACTGGTGAAGACGCTCGTCCGAGAGGATCGGCTGTTCGTCAGCGACCGCAAACTCGTGAAGTTGTACAAATTGCTCCGCGTGCGGGCCTGGCTCTTTAGCGGCGGAACCGTTAGCCGGGACGACCTGCGGCTGCTGGCGTATCTCGGCGAAACGCCGGAAGAGATGGCCCTGCTGCGGCAGAAGGTGCCGGTATTGTTGGGCGACGCCTAGTACGTGACCTCCGAACTCTGAATTCCGACTCCCGATTTCCGAACCGTGCCTCCCACCCCAACCACGCTCGAACTTCGCGACTCGGAGCAAACGCGGCAGTACGTGCTGGCGGGGCTCTGGCTGTCGCGGACCCACGCGCCGGCGGCGGCCACCGTGCCCGCGCTCTTCGAGTGGCTATTGCTCCTGGCTGGCGAAGGGCTGCCGGTCCCGCCGATCGGGTTTCTGGCCGATTTGGGTTTCCTCGCGCTCGGAACGCGCGAGGCCCCTCCGCCGCTGCCTGCGCGCGACGTGCCGGGGGTCGACCCGGGACTCCTGCGGCGCTACGAAGACTACTGCCTGGGGAAGCTCTACGGCGATCTGTCCTTCGAACGCGGGGCCGACGCCATCCTCCGCTACGAGGTGGCCGACCGCGGCCGGGGCCTCGCGTACCTGGCTCAGCGGCTGATGTTCCAGACCGGTTTTGCCGGGGCCACGCTCAATCCGGCCACGATTCGCTCTCTGGCCCGTCAGCCGGCGGAGGAACTCCTCCCCGCAGCGTGGCGCACCTTGGCCGAGCAAGGGCTGGCGGCGATCGCGATCGAGCAGTACGAATCGCTCATCGAGGTGGTCCGCGGCACGGGCGACCTGCTGACGACGGCCGACCTCTTCGAGCTGGAGCGGGGAACGGCGCTTGCCGAATTTGGCCAGCGACTGGCGCTGCGACAAGTTCTGCAGGCGGCTGACCTGCTGCGGGCCGGAATTCCGCGCCAGAAGCCGCGCACGGCGAGCCCGCGGCGCCAGGTGGCGACGCGGCTCGTAACCGAGGACGCCTATCCAGTCGGCGGCTTTTCGTCGATCTCGACCAAGGGTTCGATCGAGAGTTTGCTCCATTCGCAGCTCGTCTATCTCGAGCGAGGCGCGCGGCCCGATCTTTTCGATGTGAAGTTCGTCCGCGACGAGCTCTTGTACTATTCGCGCGACGAGAATCAGTTCCTGCGGCGACGCACGACGCTGCTCGTCGTCCTGACGCCGGAGCTCGTGCGGGCCCGGACGAAGGACGCGACGCTGCCCTATCAGCGGATTGTCCTGGCGCTCGGACTCGTGGTGGCGCTCGCCGGGAAGCTGCGGGAGTGGCTGAGCGACGAAACGCTGCAGACGCACGTGGTGCTCTTGTCGGAAAATGGCTCGCAGCCGCTCTCCGACGAACAGGCGCTCCTCGAGTTGCTCCTCGCCGAGGAGATCGAGCATGGTGCTGCACGCGTTCAGAGCCTGCCGCCTGGCACACTAATCCGCACGATCGCCGACCACGCTCGGCGAAGCCTTGTGCGGTGCGTCGTCCTGGGGATGGAAGCTCTCCCGCTCGAGTACGATGGAGCGAGTCCGCTCGGGCTTTCGCTCGGCGAGCCCGCGCCGCGCTTGGTCGAGGTGAACAAGCCGGAATTCGTCCCCGCCGAAGCGGGCCTCGACGCGTGGCGCGAAGTCCTGCACACCCTGCTTGTGCGATTGCTCTGAGAGCCGCTCTTCGGGGCGGAAAGAGGTGACGGAAAGTTCACATGCGCGCCGGCATCAATGTTGCACCCCTCAGCGAAGTCCCCCAGAATAGCCGCAGCGAGAGAATCCGCATCGCTCCTCCCTGTTAAGCGCCGCCCTGCTTAGCTTCCATGCTCAGCGCTGCCCCGCTCATTGGCACGCACGACGTGCTTTTGATCACGCTCGATACGCTCCGCTACGACGTGGCGGAGTCGGCGCTTGCGCGCGGTCGCACGCCCAATCTCGCGCGGCACTTGCCCGGCGGACGCTGGGAGCGGCGGCATGCCCCGGGGTCGTTCACTTACGCCTCGCACACGGCGATTTTCGCCGGATTCCTACCGACACCCGCCTGGCCGGGCAAACATCCGCGGCTGTTTGCCGCCCGGTTTCCGGGAAGCGAAACGACGAGCGAGGCGACGTGCGTGTTTGACGAGCCGAACATTGTCGCGGGACTCGGCGCGCGGGGCTATCGCACGATCTGCATCGGCGGCGTGGGCTTTTTTAACAAGCAGAGTCCATTGGGAAGCGTCTTACCGGACTTGTTCCATGAGAGCTATTGGTCCGAAGAGCTGGGCGTCACGAGTCCCGATTCGACAGAGCGGCAGGTAGCCCTCGCCTGCGAGCGGCTGGCGGCGATCGACTCTTCGCACCGGGTCTTTCTGTTCCTCAATGTCTCGGCTCTCCATCAGCCGAACTGTATCTATGCTCCCCCCGCGACCGAGGATTCGCCGGCCACGCAGGAAGCGGCGCTCGCCTATGTCGATCGCTCGCTGCCGCCGCTCTTGGCGGCGCTCGCACGCCGCGGACCGGCGCTATGCCTCGTGATGAGCGATCACGGCACGGCTTACGGCGAAGACGGCTACTACGGCCATCGCCTGGCCCACGACGTCGTGTGGACTGTCCCTTACGCCGAGTTTGTCCTGCCGGCCGCCGCAGAGGGACCGCCATGACCGCAACCACGATCTCCACCGACCTCGACGCCGTCCTCGCCGGATCGCCGTACGTCGCCTATTGCTACGGCTATCCTCATAAGACGGCGTACCGACCGCTCGATCCGCCGCAATCACTGTCGGGTGTCTGGGCTGGCGAAAGCCGGGAGTCGCTGTTTCTGTATTTGCACGTCCCGTTTTGCGAGGTCCGCTGCGGGTTCTGCAACCTGTTCACGCTCGCCCGGCCCGAGGCGTCGCTTCCTGACCAGTATCTGGCCGCACTCCGGCGGCAGGCCGAGGCGACGATCGACGCGCTCGCACCGGCCCGCTTCACACGGCTAGCGATCGGCGGCGGGACGCCGACGTTCCTATCGACCCGCGAACTTGAGTCGCTCTTGCGGATCGTGACCGAAGTGCTCGGTGTCCCCCTGGGGGAGATTCCGTTCTCGTGCGAAGCCTCCCCGGCGACGCTTTCGGCCGAGAAACTCGCGCTGCTCCGGGCCGCGGGCGTCACCCGCCTGAGCCTCGGCATCCAGAGTTTCGATCCGGCCGATGCCCACGCGATGGGACGCCCGCAGGACTCAATGCAGGTCGACAAAGCGCTCCCCCTCGTCCGCCAGTCGGGAATACCGACCGTCAATCTCGATCTGATCTACGGCGGCGAAAGCCAATC
>JALORD010000429.1 GCA_025459145.1 Pirellulaceae bacterium
CATGGCGAGCGGAAGCCAGCGGCGGCGCATCGCTCGGAAACAGGTCGGGTGTCGACATCCCGACCGCGCACAAGACCCGCGTCGCCTCGTGCTGCGTCCGGCCGGCGTTCGCGCGTGCTACCGGTCGCGTGAATTAGGCACTGGAATTCCTGATCGGGGTCGCCGCCGTGCAACCTCACTCCGCAACAAGCCGCCAACCCTGTCCAACTGGATCGAAGCCGGCGGGAAACTTCGTGCGATCGTCGTACCGAGGCGGATCGCGGAAGTAACAGCTTGCAAGGTCGCCGGCATTCAGGGCCGAGAGGTCGGCACCGGCGAAGTTGGCGCCGCTGAGGTTGGCGTTCTGAAACGACCCGGCCAATTTCGCGCGGGTCAGGTTGGCGTTCTCCAGCGAGGCCATCGCGAACGAGATCGGTCCCCCGGCGACGTCCGCTCCCGCGAGATCGGCACCGACGAAAGTCGCACCCTGAAACGACGCATCGCCGCCGCGAAGAATCGCTCCTTCCAGCTTTGCACCGTCGAAGTTTGCGAGCTGGAACGACGATACGCCCCCTTGGAGCGTGGCCCGACGCAAGTCGCTTCCGGCAAACGAGGTTCGCTGGAAGGCGTTTTCCGGGCTGGCCAGCGTCGCCCCCACGAGCGTCACCCCTTCAAACTGCGAGCCGTACATCACACGTGAGGCATCGCGGTGCACTGTTCGAAGATTGTCCACCTGGTCGCGGGCCCGCCTCACCTCTTCGTTGGCGAATTGCAGCGCCCTGTTCTGCTGGGCGATATGCATCTCCCGCTCGGTCATCTGTCGTCGAGCCTCTTCGACCGATCTGCGCCAACCGAGGAGTAGGGCTACGAAGAGCGTCAGCACCAGAAGCGACGTAATCGTGAACCGCGGACGCCCAGCCAATTTGTAGAGCGTGTTCATCGCCGATTCGGTGTTGTTTCAGGCGAGAGATGGGGTGCACAAGGATCCCATCAACGCAGATCAAATCCCCATGGTATGCCGAACCGCTGGGTCATTGAAATCACGGGCTGATTCTTGGGAAACCTCAAGGTGGCCGTGCCGCACTACCGTACCATACCCACCCGTTCCCCGCGCTGCATCGCCGCCACTTCCTGGTCGATCCGGCCGACATGTTCGAGCAGGATGCGGCGGACTTCGAGAATTGCCAGCGGGTGTTTGTGGACCACCATGTGATCGGCCGGCACGCGGACTTCGGTCACGGCGTCTTCGGCTCGGGCGCTCGCCAGGGCAACCACGCCGTCTCCTTCCTCCGACACGCGGCCCAGCAGCGTTTTGCTGGGGACCACGCCGACGATGTTGTGGTACGTCGTCCACGGCGCTCGCTCGGCTGAGAGCATCACCGGGAAAAACGGGCACTTGGGCGAAAGCGAGTCGATGCTGGTCGTCATCGTCAAAAGATCCGGATTGCGAAACGCTCCGGGATTCTCACGGATCAGCTTGTTCGACAGTTCGGCCATCATCTCGGGCAGAATGATAAACGTGCGGCCGATGTACTGCGTGTAGTCGTTGGAGAACGTGCTTCCCTGGTGGGGCGTGCCGAGCGTCACGACGCGGCGGACCGACGGGTTCGGATGAAAGTAAAAGCACTTGGCCAGTTTGCTCCGCTCCTGAGGTGTCGCCTCGAGCTGCTCCAAAGGCCGCTCGCTGACCAGTTGCCAGAACGAATCGCCGCTTTCAATCGTTTGCAGCCGGGAGACGAGCCCCCCCATGCTGTGGCCCACGAGGACCATTTGATCGAGTTGCGGATTCTGTCCATGCGGGTCGAGGACCGCGCGCACCTCGGCCAGGGTATCGCGCAGTTGCGAGGCACTGGTCCAGAACGGCTGTCCCGTGGGGTACAGGAAAAACCAGAACTGGTACCGACTGCGAACTTCGGGAAAGGCCCGCAGGTCGTTGAACATCTCCATCCAGGTGGTCGGACTCGACCAGAGGCCGTGGACCATGACCACCGGAATCCGCTGCGGATCGAACGGCTCGACCATGTAGAGCCCCTTGATCCCCTGCGATCCCGCCGGATTGAGCAGGCCGACCGTGGCAATGTTGTCCTTCTCGCGAAAGGCCGGATGATCGAGGAAGAAGGCCAGCGGGGTGGTCAGATCGGTTTCGAGCGGAACCATTCGCCCGCAGACCTCAAGGTTGCAGGCGTACATCGGGTCGTACAACTCCAGCACGCAACGATGCACGCCGCCGGCCGCCTGGTGCGGCGTCTGATGCTCGACCCGCAGGAACGCGGTGACCGGAAAGCTGAGTCCCGGCGGATAGTACTCCTCGGCGGGTGAAGCTCCCTCTTGTCGCCGGCGGACGGCAATCAGGGGAACGCCAAGGCCATAGGTGTGGTGATGATTGGTCAGGCCGCTGCCGAGCTCAAAATCGTTGACGAACTCCAGCTTTTCGATATCCTCGGGCTTCCAGGGTCCGCAGAGCTTCATCTCGACGGTGTATTCCTGCGAGCCGGTGCGGATGACCTGCGTTTCGCCCGGCTTCAGGCGGCCCGCGCGCTGAACGATGCGCATCGCTGCCTCGAGCGATTCGTTGTACAGGTCGCAGGCCCGGCGGAATTGCGGATCGTACGGATTGCGGAAGCGATCGAGTTTTGGATCGAGCAGGTACCAATAAGCGTGGGCTACCGCGGCCCCGTACAGATCGAGCGCATCCTTGCGGTTGCCGGTCAGCTCCCGCTGCTTCCCCTGGATGTAGGCGAGTTCGGCGTAGGAGCAAATTTTATCAGGAACCGGGTCGGCCTCGATTTCGGCCTGCAACCGGGCGAGCGCCTTCTCGGGACTTTCCTTCAGTTCGCCGACGAGGTCGTACCGCCGGAGGAGTTGCTCCGTCCGAGGCGTGGGCTTGGGACCGGTACGGGCCAGGAGGCGCAGGGGCGCGGTGAGCGGATTGTTCGGTTGACTGCGGCGCGTGATGTACCGCTGCTGGGCACAGCCGGTGAACACCAGTGTCGCCGCCAAGAGCAGCACGAGCCAGCCGCCGCGCGCGTTCGATCGCGGCTCTGGTCGAGCAGCGGCAGACGGCGACAGCAGTATTTCGCAATGCATCGAGCGGTATTTTGGGCGCGCACCCTGGACGCAGTACTTCCAAGCTGGGCACAATTAGGGAGCGTGCGGTTTTGGGTCAATGTCAACTCCTCTCCCTGCTGGCGCCATCATGCTGTCGCGTTTGTGCTTGTTAGGACTGCTCGTCGTGCCTCTGGTTACCACGGTTTCCCAGGCTGCCGAGACCACCGCGGGCGAACGCCCGCCGAACGTCGTGATCCTGCTCTCCGACGACCAGGCGTGGGGAGACTACAGCTTTCTGGGACATCCCCAGATCAAGACGCCGAGTCTCGACCGCCTGGCGGCCCAGAGCGCGACGTTTTCTCGCGGCTATGTTCCCACGAGCCTCTGCCGGCCGAGCTTGATGTCGCTGATCACGGGGCAGTACCCGCATCAGCATCTGGTGACCGGCAACGATCCGCCGAAGGGGACCGATCGGAATCTGATGCTGAAGCACGTGCGGCGAGTGCCGACGCTGCCGAAGCTCTTGGCCCAGAAGGGATACGTCAGCTTTCAGTCCGGGAAATGGTGGGAGGGGAATCCCAGCGAAGGGGGCTTTACCGCGGGGATGACGCACGGCGACGTGTCCCGCGGCGGCCGGCATGGCGATGAGGGACTGAAGATCGGTCGGCAGGGACTCCAGCCGATCTACGACTGGCTGGCGGCCAATAAGGAAAAGCCGTTCTTCCTGTGGTACGCGCCGATGCTGCCGCACTCGCCGCACAATCCGCCGCCGCGACTCTTGGCCAAATACCGAGACAAAGCCGATTCGATTCACGTCGCGCGGTACTGGGCGATGTGCGAGTGGTGGGACGAGACGTGCGGCGAATTGCTCACGCACCTCGACAAAGAAGGGCTCGCCGAGAACACCGTGGTGATTTACCTGACCGACAACGGCTGGATCCAGAGCGTCGACAAGCCGCAGTACGCCCCGCGGAGCAAGCGTTCGCCCTACGAAGGGGGCATTCGCACGCCGATCATGATTCGCTGGCCTGGGAAGATCGAGCCGCGGCGGGACGACAGCACCCTGGTCAGCTCGCTCGACATTGCGCCGACGATCCTGGCAGCGTGCGGCCTCGATTCGACGCCCGAGATGACCGGAATCAACTTGCTGGAGGTGGCCGGCAAATCACCCCAGCGAGATACGCTCGTGGGCGAAATCTTTGAACACGACATTCCCGACATCGATCGGGCCGAACCGGGACTCATGTATCGCTGGGCAATCTCGGGCGATTGGAAACTGATTCAGTCGGCCGACGGAAAAGAGCGCGAGCTGTACAACTTGCGCGACGATCCGGCCGAAGCGAAGAACCTGATTGCCAGCGAACCGGCGCGGGCCGAAGAGCTGGCGAAGAAGATCAAAGCGGTGTGGTAGCACCCTGGGAGCGGCGGCTTCCAGCCGCCGCGATTGGCCTTGCTTCCCAATCGCAATTGGTTATGAGTTTGGGTTCGTAGTGACAAAGGAGAGTCGCCGATGACGAAAGTTCGATCGGGATGCGTCAAGGTTGCGGCTCACATGTTCGCACTCATCGTCGTCGTAGCCGTCTGTTCGCTGGGCGCGGCGGAAGAACCGGGCCGGCAAATCGACTCG
>JALORD010000430.1 GCA_025459145.1 Pirellulaceae bacterium
TCGACCGAGCTCGACAACGGCTGGGGGACGCTGATGAAGGAACTGGCCGAGCGGGACCTGCTCGACTCGACGACGATCCTGTGGATCGGCGAATTCGGGCGGACGCCGAAGATCAATCCGCAAGCGGGCCGCGATCACTTTCCCGCGGCGTGGACGTGCGTCTTTGGCGGCGGCGGAATCAAAGGGGGCCAGGCGTTCGGCAAGACGAGCGAGAGCGGCGAAGAGGTGGAGGACGGCAAGGTCGATGTGCCCGACGTGCTGGCGACGCTCTGCAAGGCGGTCGGCGTCGATCCGGAAACGAGCAACGTCTCGGAACAAGGACGGCCGATCAAACTGGCCGAGGGGAAGCCGATTGAGGCGATTTTGGTGTAGTGATCAGAGCCTGCTGGAAGGTTCACTGCCAGATACTGCTAAACGCCTGTAGCAAAACGACTTAAGTCGCGCTTGTGAAGGAAGCGATCGACCGCTCGTTGCTGGTCGAATCGCTACAAACTGCAGAACTGGCCCAGTGGAAACCGATGCTAACGAGGGAGCATGACCGATAGTTGACTTTCATTGTCAACTTTGTAATATTCACCATGACACGCCTAGCCTCCAGCCCGTTTCGAGCCGCCATGTCAGCCGGACCTTCCCTGCCGATGCTGCGAGTCGTCGTCCCGCCGGACGAGCGGCCCCGGGCTGATCAGGCGGAGCGGAAGACCGATGCTGGTTCGCCGCCCCAGACCGAGGACGGCCGGCTGATCCTCACGCCCGAGCTGACCGAGGAGATCGAACGGTCGAGTGCCCTCTTGGAGCTTGCCGAGCCACAAGACATTCTGCGGTGGACGACCGAGCGGTTTGCCCCGCGGTTTACGATGGCCACGGCCTTCGGTCCCGAGGGGATGGTGCTGATTCACATGCTGGCGGAGATCGCCCCGCAGACGCCGATCTTCAACCTCGATACGGGTTATCAGTTTGCGGAGACGCTCGAGCTGCGCGAGGAAGTGAAGCGGCGGTATGGGATTGCCGTGGAGCTGAAGCAGCCCGAGACGACGGTTGCCGAGTTCGAAGCGCAGCACGGCGGGCCGCTCTATAAGACTCAGCCCGACCAGTGCTGCTTCGACCGCAAGATCAAAGTGCTCAACAAGGCGGTGCTGGGCTACCACGCCTGGGCCAGCGCAATTCGCCGCGACCAGAGCCCCGATCGGGCCAAAGCGCCAATCGTGGGCTGGGACAAAAAGTTTGGCCTCGTGAAGGTGAGCCCGCTGGCGAATTGGACGAAGAAACAAGTCTGGGGGATGATCACCAAGTACGACATTCCGTACAATCCGCTGCACGATCAGGGTTATACCAGCATCGGTTGCTGGCCCTGCACGCGGGCGGTTCTGGCGGGCGAGGACGAACGGGCCGGCCGCTGGAGCGGCTTTGCCAAGACGGAGTGTGGCCTGCACACGCAATGAACGTCTCCGCCAAAACGGAATACGCCTGTATCGCGGTGCTCGAGCTGGCGGCTCAGCATGACGCGGGCGAGCCGGTTCGCATCCGCGATATTGCCGAGCGGCACGGGATTCCCTCGCGATTTCTCGTGCAGATTCTGCTGCAACTGAAGTCGGCCGGACTGGTGAGCAGTGTGCGCGGGGCGACCGGTGGCTATCGGCTCGCCAGAGAGCCGGGCGAGATCACGCTGTGTGAAGTGATGAGCGTGGTGGATGGCCAATCGGCGACGATCACCTCGAGCGCCGGGCGGACGACGCCGACGACGCGCGTGCTCCTCAGCTGCTGGAAGCGAGTGGCGGCGAAAGAGCGGGAGCTGCTTTCCGAAGTGACGTTTGCCGAGCTCGTGCGGCAACTGCAGGGGCATGGCAACCCGATGTACTACATCTGAGCCGGCGTGGTTTTTGAACCAGGATGGCGGTGGGCTATCGAGGGGAAGTGCGGTGCGGACAGGAAGCGTGTCGGCTACTTGCTTTCGATGTTGATGACCTGCTCGAACCGTACCACGGGAAGGATCATGACCTTACCGTCTCCCATCCGGCCGGTTCCAGCTGTCGAGGTGATTCGCGCGACAACCTCTTCGACGCGAGGATCGTCGACCCAGACAGCGATTTCGATTTTCGGCAGAAAGGCGAGTTCGAACTCGGTCTGACCATATTCCGCGAGTTGATCCTTCTGGCGGCCGTATCCTTTCACCTCGCGGACGGTGAAGGCTTCGACGGGCGCTCGGCGGAGGGCCTCGACGACCTTTTCAGCGACATGGGGCCGCACGATCGCCAGGAGTTGTTTCACAGGCCGCTCGTGGGTTCGAGGAACAGAACCCGGGGTGTTGCCGGTCTCTCCAGCGCTGGGGAGAGCCGGGCGTTAGGAGAAAAAGTTCTCGCCGAAGAGGTTGATTTCCGGGCCGCTTTGGACCTCAATGTCTCCCTCGACGGTCGTACAGCAGGCCAGCCGCATCGTCCCTTCGTGGCCAACGTAGGCTAGGGCGGGAATCGGATCGGGAGTGAGGACCATCTTGAACTTGAGCCACTCACTGGTCGTGAGCTTGTTTGTGTTCTCCATCCCCTTGGTGATCAGCACGCGGCAAGTGCCGCACGAACCGCTGAGTATGCCGCAACTCATCGTGGTGCAGTTGACAAACTTGTTGACCGACGCGCCCATGCCGTTGAGCCCCTGGTTCAGGTTGATCCCGGCCTTCACGGCTTCGGCCCGCAGGTTGGCTCCTTCCGGAACTTCGATCTCTTTCTTCTCTTTGACGAACTTGATGATCGGCATGGCACCCACTGGCCCCGCTACAGAACCTTGTTGGCTACGAAACGCAGTTGCAGACAGACCTTGTGACAGAATTCACAAACCCACTCTACTCTACCGTGCGAATGGCTGGGCGCTAACTGGGGCTGACCGCGAAGGGTCAGTAATTTCCGACGATTCCACGGTGGAACAGGTCGTTCGACAGAGCGGCTGGGGACGTGAACAAGATCGCGTCCCAGCCGGCGTCCTGGGCCCCGGCGACGTTTTCAGGCCGGTCGTCAGTGAAAAAGATGTCGGCCGGTTCAACGCCTGCCAGTTTCGCTGCCTCAGCATAAATGGTCGCGGCCGGCTTCATTGCATGGATGCGAAAGCTCATCGCCGGGACATGAAACATGGTCGAAAGATACGAAAACCGCTTTGTGGCGAATCGCCAGTGGGCGTCGTTCGTGTTCGAGAGGATGCCGAGCCGATAGCCGGCGGCATTCAGTCGACCGACGAGCGCGACCATCGGCACATTCAGGCGGAAAATATCATTGGCGGCCAATTCCAGCGCCGAACGGTCGCCGGTCTTCCCTGAAGTGTGGCAGTACTCGTCGAAAAACTCGTCGTTGGTGATGCGGCCTTCTTCGTGGCGAATGCCCAGATCGCCATCGAACAGAATCTGCCATGATCGCTCGGGGGTGATCCCCACGACCGCCGCCATCTGCGCCGCCATCCGCTCGTGTGAAAAGTAGAGCAGCACATTCCCCATGTCGAAGTACAGAAACGGCCGTTTGGTCATGGGGGGGCGAGGGTTAGGGCGGGGGAGAAGTGAAGAGTTGGTATCGCGCTACCGTAAGCTGGCATCACGTGATACGGGACTAGAGCCGTTTAAGGCGAATTTTGCGATACGATGCTTCAGCCGGCTCGCCGCCATGGATCTGCAGGGCGATGAAGCCGGTCCGGGGGATCTTGTTGTCGGCTTCCGTGTAGTCAACGGTTGCGATACCGTTCACCCAAATTTGAATTCGCGGACCCTGGCAGCGAATCACTAACTCATTCCAGTCGTCGGACTTGACCTTTTGGATGAGCTGTTCATGGTCCCCTTGGGCCAGGAACCTCTTCCGCCGTGACTCGTCATACAGAGCGCCCCAGATCGATTTCCCCTGGGCCATTCCCATATCGCACTGGTAGCCAATCACCTCGAAGTGATCCTTGATCCGCTCCGAGCGAAACTGCACGCCGGCATTCTGACCTTTGCCGACCAGTTTGGCTTCGAGGCGCAGCTCAAAGTCGCCAAACCGCTCGGTCGTGGCGAGGAACTCGTTATGGGCGATCGGTGCTTCCAGGCTCCCCGCGACAATTGCCCCCTCGTGGACACGAAAGTTCTCCTCGTTACCTTCCCAGCCGGCGAGCGACTTGCCGTCGAAGAGCGGCCGAAAACTACCTTCCCGATCGGCGGCGAAGGCAGTCGTCGTAGAGACAATCGCAGCGACGCAAATGGATAGATGGACGAGCGTAAGCAAGCGGCTAGACATGTGGGCGATTCCCTTGGTAACAGGTGTCCGTCCACGATACCGAAGCGAAAATCGTCCCGCCAGTCCGGCCAGCGACACGCGTAAAGAATGAGCGGAGATTGCAGGCTGCAACGCTCTCCGGTAGCACTCTGAGGCTGCCATCGCATCGTCCCATGATCAGCAATGTGCGCGGACTAAGTCTCTGATCGGCTCCGTGTCAGTGGGAGACCATTCGGCGGGCTGTTTCTCGTCGCTGTCGGCACTGAATAAGTCAGGCGATCGATTGTAGGTGCGAAAGCCCGATCACTTATGCCGTGTAACAAGCTGCTCCGAGTCCGTCCGATCTTCGGTGTCGCTATCAGTCGGATGGTCCAGTTGCCCGGCGACGGCAATCTCTGGCAGACTGAAAGCATGTTGGGGAGAGGTT
>JALORD010000431.1 GCA_025459145.1 Pirellulaceae bacterium
GGATCGAGTTGCCAGGGGAGCCTGGCGGGAGAGCGCGGTTGAGTGCCGAACGGGTGATTGTGTTTGCCCGCTATCCGGAGCCGGGCCAAGCCAAGACGAGGCTGATTCCGGCGCTCGGCGCCGAGGGAGCGGCCAGGCTGCAGGAGGCGCTCACGCGGCACACGCTCGTGACGGTCCAAGTGCTGGCGGAACTGCGAGCGAGCGATCTGGAGATCCGCTTCGCGGGAGGCGATGCCGCGCGGATGCAGAGCCTCTACGGAAGCGAGCATCGGTATGTCGAACAGCAGGACGAGGGGCTGGGTGTGCGCCTCGAGCAGGCAATTGCAGGAGCATTTGCTGAAGGTGTAGAGCGCTTGGTTGTAATCGGGACCGACTGTCCGCTGCTTAAGCGGGCGGATCTAGTCACATCGCTCGAAATGCTTCGCAGCACCGACGTCGTTCTGGGACCCGCCGAAGATGGCGGCTACTACCTGATCGGGCTCCGTGCACCGCAGCCGAGCCTGTTTGCCGGAATCGACTGGGGGACGGAGCATGTCCTCCGGCAGACGCTCGAACGGGCTGCCAGCGCTGGACTAACGACGCGCCAGCTTCGGCCGCTTCCCGATATTGATTATCCCGAGGATCTGCTGGCGTGCCGCAAGATGGCGGAGATCTTTACGCCGCCACTCCCCGCGATTGAGCCAGGGCTGGTGTCGATCGTGATTCCCACTCGGAACGAGGAGGCGGTGATTGAGTCGACGTTGCAGCCCCTGATCGACTTGCCCGATGTCGAGGTGATTGTCGCCGATGGGGGGAGCACCGACGGGACGGTCGCGATCTGCCAGCGGCTGGGAGTTCGCACAGTCGCGGTGCGGCCGGGCCGTGGACGTCAGATGAACGCCGGTGCGGCAGTCGCCCGGGGCGAGGGACTCTTGTTCCTGCATGCCGATGCGTCGCTGCCGACAAGTTTTCGAGACGAAATTTGGTCGACGCTCAGCCTCGGCGCGATTGCCGGAGCGTTTCGCCTCGCCATCGACGATCCGCGGCGAGCTCTGCGGTGGATCGAGTGGGGGGCGAACCTGCGGTCTCGCTATCTGCAGCTTCCCTATGGCGATCAGGGGCTGTTCCTGCGGGCGGAGACGTTCTACCAGCTGGGCGGTTTTCCCAATTGGCCGCTGCTGGAAGAAGTCGAGTTGTGTCGCCGCCTCCATCGTCGGGGGCGAATTCGCCTCGCCCCGTCGGCGATTCGCACCTCGGCCCGCCGCTGGCAGAAATTCGGTATCGGCCGCACGACGCTCACCAACCAGCTCTGCCTGGCCGGCTACTACCTGGGAGTCAGTCCGGAGCGACTGGCCCGCTGGTACCGGGGCGAGCGGCAGTAGGTCGAAGCCGTGCTTCGACACACTCGACACTCGAATCGCGGCCGTAGGACGATGCACGGCATCGTCCTACGTTCTCATAGGCATGCCGAATCTACTTGCCCCTTTGCCAAGCGACGACATCCCGAATGATCGCGTCGAGATCGAACCGGGGCTGATAGTCGATCGTCGCGCGGAGGCGGGCCAGGTCCGGGACGCGATGGCGGATGTCTTCGAAGTCGGCGTCATACGCCTGGGCGTAGGTTTGAAACTCGACCCGCGACGAGGAACCGGCGACGGCCACGACGCGCCGCGCCAGTTCCAGGATCGAGATCGGCTGGTCGCTGCCGATATTGAACACGCGCCCCAAGGCGGCGGGCGATTGCATCAGCCGGAGCACGGCTGACACGACATCTGCCACGTGCGCAAAACAGCGCACCTGCCGGCCGTCGTCGTGCACGATGAGCGGCTGACCGGCAAGCGCCGCACCGACAAACCGCGGGAGCACCATTCCGTAGGCCCCGGTTTGCCGCGGTCCCACGACGTTGAAGAACCGGGCGATCACCACCGGCAAGCCAAACTGCCGGGCACAAGCGAGCGTCAGAAACTCGTCGATCGCCTTGCTGGCCCCGTATGACCACCGCGGCCGCGTCGTCGGGCCAAACACCAGGTCGTCTTCCTCGTTCCAGCAGAGCTTGGGATTCTTGCCGTAGACTTCGCTGGTACTGGCCAGGAAGAAGCGGATCGTCTGGCCCGCCGCATGCCGGCGGCAGAGCTCATCCAAGAGCAACTGCGTCGGATAGATATTCCGCTCAATCGTTTGCAGCGGCTGCGAAGCGATCAGGGCGACTCCCACGGCGGCCGCCAGGTGATAGACCTCCGCCGCATCGCCGAGTGCCTGGCTGACAAGCTCGGAATCCCCCACCGATCCCCGGAGAATTCGCAGCCCCGCATGCTCGCGGATGCCGGCCAGATTGGCGAAGCGGCCGGTCGATTCGTCGTCGATCACGGTGACGCGGTCCCCCCGCGCCAGGAGCGACTCGACCAGATGCGAACCGATGAAGCCGGCTCCGCCCGTCACTAAGACACTGGCCACGATGACTCCGCAGGCTTGGCCTTGCCCGAACTTCACGAGCAAGACTTTGAAAAAATGTCAGCCAGAGAATCCTTCATTCTGCTTGACGAGCGATTGCCAGCAAGGAGCCTCGCGAGTTTCTCGCGCGGTAGCTCGCGTCTGGGAAATGGCTCACTTTGCCTGCTCGGAATAATCGTCTGTAACGCCGAAGGGTATCGCGACCAACAAGAGGCGTCCCAGCGAACGACTCTGCGGCACGAAGATTGCCGCAATTGGCCGCCGACGGCACAGCCGAGACAGGCCGTTTCCTTTACCGAGGTGCTGAACAAAGTTAGACTGAGGGTACCCGCGCGCATGGCTCCAAGGCCCCGCAGCGAGTGTCCGTGGCTCGGCTCTAAGCCATTGGCTGGCAAGCAGTTCGTGCGACAAGTCGAATGCGATCGGAAGGGCGTTGAGGAACAGGTAATGAAGCGAAACTCTGGACGGTCGGAAAGTCTCTGGATTGTGCTGGGATGCTGCCTGGCATCGCTTGTCGTGCTGGTTCCGAGGGCAAAGGCCCAGAACGCCGTAGCGCCAGCCGCGGCGGCACCGACTGCTAAGTCATCCCCGGAAGCGGAGCGGATTTACCTCGACGGGCGGAATTATCAGAACGGCGGGGCATTCGATCTGGCGGCAATCGAATGGGCGAAGCTCGTCAAGGATTTTCCGCAGGATCCGCTGGCCGACAAGGCGCAGCACTACCTGGGAGTATGTCTGCTGAAGCTCGACAAGCCGGCCGAGGCGGAGGCCGCGCTAAAGGCGGTCGTCAAAAACTATCCGAAGTTCGACCTCATGGAGGACACGCTCCTCAGCCTCGGCGCCTGCCAGTATGCCCAGGCAGTGGCCGGCAAGCAGGATCACTACGCGGCAGCCGGTGCGACGTTCGAATCGCTGCTCAAGCAGTATCCCAAGGGGCGCTATGTCGAAGAGGCGCTCTACTTTGCCGGCGAATCGCTGTACGCCCAGGGGAAGAAACCCGAGGCGGTGGCCTATTACGAGCGACTGGTGAGTGAGTTCCCCGAGGGGAAGCGCCTGGCCGATGCGCTCTACGCACAAGGCGTGGCCCAGGAGGAACTGGGAAAGTTTGCTGAGGCGGGGGCCATCTACGACAAGTTCCTGGCGAGCTTTGGCCAGAGCCCGCTGGCAACCGAAGTGAAGATGCGGAAGGCCGAGACGGTGCTGCAGGCGGGAGACGCGGCGACCGCCGGCCGGATGTTTGCCGAAGTCGCCGCGGTGAAGGACTTCGCCGCCGCCGATCACGCGCTGTTTCGCCAGGCGCTGTGCGAAGTGAAACAAGACCGCTACGCCGAAGCGGGCGCGCTCTATGCCCGGATTCCGACCGAGTTCCCGCAGTCGCCAAATGCCGGCGAGGCAACGATCGCCGCCGGGCGGTGTTTCCATCGGGCCGAGAAATATGGCGAAGCGGCCGCCTGGTTCGAGAAGGCGATCGCGGCGGGGGATCGCCATGCGGCCGAGGCGGCGCATTGGCAGTGCAAGATTTTGCTGAAGAGCGGCAAACCGGCCGAAGCAGTCGCACTCGCGGCGAAGCAACTGGCCGCGGGGGGGGAGAGTCCGTTTCTGGTCGATCTCCAACTCGACCACGGGGACGCGCTGTTCGAAATCCCCGACCAGCGGGCCGAGGCGCTCGCGGTCTATACAAAACTGGCCGACGCGCAGCCCGAACATGCGCTCGCGCCGCAGGCCCGCTACAACGCCGCGTTTGCCGCGCTCGATCTGAAGCAGTACCCACAGGCGATCGAACAGGCGGCGAGATTCCTGAAGGCCTATCCGCAGGATCGGCTGGCCGCAGACGTGACATACGTCGCGGCCGAAGCGCAGCTCCAATTGCAGAACTACGCGGAAGCCGAAAAGGGTTACGCCCAACTTCTGGCGATTGCCCAAGATCATCCTGACCGCGAGATCTGGCAGGTGCGCCAAGGGCTGGTCGCCCACCTGCAAAAGAAGTATCCCGAGACGATCGCGATCCTGTCGCCCCTGGTGGGGCAGCTGAAGTCGCCCGCCGCAATCAGCGAGGCGCAGTACCTGATCGGGGCGAGCCAGTTTCAGGCGGACCAATTCGCCGAGGCGGCCAAGTCGCTGGCGGCCTCGCTGGCGGCGGATCCGAAATCGCGACAGGCGCCCGAGGCGCTGCTCCTGATGGCTCGCGTGCAGGCTCGCGGCGGAGACTACGC
>JALORD010000067.1 GCA_025459145.1 Pirellulaceae bacterium
TCTTAAACCACAGGAGCTCCTCGGCGATGCCGGCGGCCAGATCGGGTTGTGCGAGATCCGGCGGCAGCACGCCCCAGGCGTACGTCTCGACTTCGTAGTGCTTGCACGACGAAAACTTCCGCACCGCCGTGAGGCACTGTTTGATCTGTTCCTGCGTCGAGCGAAGATAGCCGAACTCGCTCAAGTAGATCGGCACGTGGAAGTGCACGCGCCACTCGCCGGCCGGATTCTCCGACTCGGCTTCGAGCGCCGCCGGCAGATCCTGGTAAAAAACGTCGTCGCCCCCCCGCCGCACGACCGTCTGGTGCAAGTAACGATCTTCGCGAAACGACGCGAGCTGGTGCATGGCCCCGGCTCGCTGTTCGTCCGCCGGCGGCTCGAAGTAGTTGAGGTCCATCCGCAGCGCCGCGGAGACCTGAATCTTGCCCAGCTTAATCCCCGCGTCGCGATACTTGAGGAGCACCTCGGCCTGATCCTCGAACATCACAGCCGCGTGGCAGACGTCGTGGCAGATCCGCAGGTGCCGCTGCACAATTTCGTCGTCCTCGCGGTCGAGCAATTGCCACTGAAAGAAGTGAACCGCATCGTCGGCAAACGACAGCGCGCATCCCGGCTCGGGCTCGAGACACAAGTAGATGAGCCGGCCCGTTTCTTCCTCGAGGCGATGCATGTGCGCGGCGGCTTCGCGCAGCTGCTCGCCGGCCAGGTCCATCTCGGCCCGGTCGGGACACGGCATCCCCCAGGCGATGGGCAGGGTGGAAATGCTCCCTTCCAGTCCGGGGGGTAAAATGCCGTGCAGAATATCGATCAGTTGCAGTGTGTAGGTCAGACGGTCAGGCTGCCACCAGGTCGGTTCGTAGACGCGATGCTTGACGATCGGCTGATGAAAATCGCCGTAGGGAAAGCCGTTGAGCGTGTACGGGACGAGGCCGCGCTCGGCCAACCACTGGCCAAAAGCTGGCACTTGGCCCGTCGCGACAAGTTCCGCGGCTGCGGGAGCCGCCAGCCACAGGCCCACTCCCATTGGCCGGTCGGGGCTATAGAGCCGTTTGACGGCCAGGGCGTAGCGTTCGAGATTCGCCTTCGTGGCTTCCAGGGTCGGTCCGGCATGGACGTTGGTGCAGTAGCCGGTCGTATAAAATTGGTCGGTCACGGAAAATGCGAGGTGAATGGGCAACGAGGAGAAAGTTGGCGGACCGTGACGCTCGGGACGACTGCGGCAGCCGGGGGCGGCTTTGAGCTGGCTCCGGCCGAAACGAGCAACTCGGGATGTCGAATTCGATCGCCGCCCGCGCTTCGTCTGCCGAATTAGAGGACAGCGGCCGAAATCTGGCAACCTGCGAGCACCTCTCCCGCGGCGTTTTTGCCGATTAGGACGCTTTGCCGATTGGGCCGCAATGTGCCGAACGCGGCCTGTGCTGGCGCCGCCCATGCGGAGGCCCGCCAGGGGGCAATTCTGGAAAGTTCGACGTGCGGGTATGATAAAGCCCGCGATTTTTCTCGACTGTTGAATCTCGATCACCGAACTGGGCGCCAATCTCCCGTGGACCTGAAACGCTTTCTTGCACCGTTTTCCCCGCCCACCACCTCGCTCATCGACGCGCTCCGATACTGGACGGAGCAACAGCCCCAGGAAGTGGCCTACTACTTTACCGATGGCGAAGCGGTCGAGACCTCTTTGACGTATGAAGAATTGGATCGCCACGCCCGGGCCATTGCCGCCCGTCTGAGCGATCTGGGAATGGCGGGCCAGCGGGCGCTGCTCCTTTATCCGCCGGGGCTCGAATTCATTGCGGCCTGGCTGGGCTGTTTGTATGCCGGGGCCGTGGCGGTGCCGGCGTATCCGCCGCGACGCAACCGGAACATGTTGCGGATTCAAGCGATCTCGGACGATGCCGCGGCCAAAGTGGCCCTGACTGAGCACGACATCATCGACCGCAGCGAAGACCTGCTCGAAGAAGCCCCGCACCTCAAGCAGCTCAAGTGGCTGGCGACCGATCGGATTCCCGATGGCGACGCGCTCGGTTGGCTGCCGCCGCGGATTCGCCCGCAGTCGCTCGCGATGCTGCAATACACGAGCGGTTCGACGGGGACTCCCAAGGGCGTCATGCTGACCCATGCGAACATCATGCACAATGTGCAGACGATCATGATCGGCTTCGAGCCGCATCGCAAAAGCTCGGGTCTGTCGTGGCTGCCGGCCTATCACGACATGGGCCTCGTCGGCGGCATTCTTAAGGCCATGTTCTACGGGCGTCCCGCCGTCTTGATGTCGCCGATGTCTTTTCTGCAAAAGCCCGTGCGCTGGCTCCGCAGCATTACGAAGTACGGAATCACGATCAGCGGCGGGCCGAATTTTGCGTACGATCTGTGCACCGACAACGTTACCGACGACCAGTTGGCGGGGCTCGATTTGTCGACCTGGGAGGTCGCCTTCAACGGGGCCGAGCCGATTCGCGCCGACACGCTCAAACGGTTTGTGGAGCGGTTTGGCCCATACGGCTTTCGAGCTGAGGCGTTTTATCCCTGCTACGGGATGGCCGAAACGACGCTGATCGTCACCGGCGGCTATAAGACGCGGCTGCCGGTCATTCGCACATTCGATGGCCGTAAGCTCGACGAAGGGCAGGTCGTGCCGATCCAGGCGAGCAAACCCGCGGCCCGGCAACTCGTCGGCTGTGGACGAATCCTTCCCGACGAGGAAGTGCGGATCGTCGATCCTGAATCGCGGCAGGAGATTTCGCCCGACCGGATCGGCGAAATCTGGATCCAAAGCCCCAGCGTCGCGCAAGGTTACTGGAACAATCCGTCTGTGACCGAAGAGACATTTCGAGCGCGGATTGCAGGCAGCGAGGAGGGCCCGTTCCTGCGAAGCGGCGATTTGGGCTTTCTGCACGAGGGGGAGCTGTTTGTCACCGGCCGCCTGAAGGACCTGATCATCGTTCGCGGCGTCAACCGCTACCCACAAGACATCGAAATGACCGTCGAACGGGCTAGCCCGCGGATCACGGCGCAGGCCGTCGCTGCCTTTGCGGTCGATATGGCCGGGCGCGAGCGGTTGATCGTCGTGGCCGAAGCAGAACGGACCCGCCGCGACGATTGGGACGATGTGATCGCCGCCGTGCGAAAATCGGTTACCGCCGAGCACGAACTGCCGCCCGACGCGGTGGTGCTGGTGCGATACGGCTCGGTCCCGAAAACCTCGAGTGGCAAAATCCAACGGCATGCCTGTCGCGACGAGTTTCTCGCCGACACGCTCAAAGTGCTGGCTCAGTGGCGCAGCTGGGATGTCGACGACAAGAAAGAGCCGGAAGCCGCCTCGGCGGCGGCGGCTCCGGAAACATCGGCCGACAAGCCTGCGGCGCCGAGCGCCGGTGTGGCTCAGATTGTGATGGATCACGTCCGGGCGGTCGCCAAGGAACGGGGGAAGAATCTCACGCTCGAAACCAACATCGCCACCGATCTGGGACTCGATTCGCTCGAGCGGATGCAGATTGCCAGCTCGCTCGAAGAGACGTTCGGCGGCCGGTTTCCCGAGGATGTGCTGGCCGAGATCGAGACGATCGGCGAGGTGGCTGAGGCGATCCAGACTTACATCGGCAACGAGCCGCGGGTACAGCGGCACGCCGCCGCGCCGGCCGCCAATTGGAGCAAAGAAGGAGACATTCCGGCCGAGTGCTACGACTTCGCCCAGATGCCCGAATACAAGCGGCTGAAGCAGACGATGTCGCTGCTCATGTCGACCGGCGTCCCCAATCCGTACTTCAGCTCGCACGAGGGGATCACCCGCGATACGACCAAGATTGCGGGCCGCGAGTTGATCAGCTTTGCGACCTACAACTATCTCGGCATGTCGGGTGATCCGGTGGTCAGCGCGGCGGCGAAAGATGCAATCGATCGCTTTGGGACCAGCGTCTCCGCCAGCCGGCTGGTCTCGGGCGAGAAAACGCTGCACCGCGAACTGGAAACGAGCATCGCCGGATTTCTGGGGGTCGACGACGCCATCTGCTTCGTCGGCGGCCACGCCACGAATGAAACGGTGATTGGCCACCTATTTGGCCCCGGGGACCTAATCGCCCACGATACGCTGGCCCACAACAGCATTATCCAGGGAGCCATCCTGTCAGGCGCCCGCCGACGTCCCTTCCCGCACAACGACTGGCAAGCGCTCGACGCCCTCTTGGCGGAGGTCCGCACCGAATACCGGCGCGTCCTGGTGGTCATCGAAGGGGTCTACAGCATGGACGGAGATTACCCCGATCTGCCGCGGTTCATTGAGGTCAAGCAAAAGCACAAGGCAATCCTGATGGTCGACGAGGCACACTCGATCGGCACCATGGGGCGGACTGGCCGCGGCATCGGCGAGCACTTTGGCGTCAATCCGCGGGATGTCGACTTGTGGATGGCCACGCTGAGCAAGTCGTTCGGCTCATGCGGCGGGTACATCGCCGGTTCGAAGGCGGTCGTCGAGTACCTAAAGTACACAGCGCCGGGCTTTGTCTACAGCGTCGGCCTGACCCCCTCGAACGCCGCCGCCGCGCTCGCCTCGCTGCGCGTCTTCGAGGCCGAACCCGAGCGGGTCGCCAAGGTTCAGGCCAATTCCCGGCGGTTCCTGGCGCTGTGCAAAGAGCGGGGCCTCAACACGGGGTCGAGCAACAACACGCCCGTCGTCCCGGTGATTACCGGCAACTCGATGCACGCCCTGCAACTTTCGCGGGCCCTGTTTGAGCGCGGAATCAACGTCCAACCGATCCTCTACCCGGCCGTCGAAGAGGAGAAGGCCCGGCTGCGATTCTTCATCACCGCCACCCACACCGACGAACAACTCGTCTCCACGGCCCATGCGGTGGCCGACGAACTGGCAAAAATTGATTCGCGGTACGGCGTAGTTCCAGCAGGAGTCGCGCCGAGTCCGCAAACCGGCGCATAGGAGCAGGTGGCACAAATTGCAGACCCGCACCGCCGGTCGCACAAACCGCGATCCCAAACTGATAGTCCACAGCGACTGCTGCGCGTAAAACATCGTCAATGTCCAACGGATCAGGGATATGGAGGTCTCAGGATTCTGCGGGGTTGGCTTTCGTCAGTTGCTGCGACCATTCAGTTTATGCCGGCCGTCCGCGTTTTTTCGACAATGCGCTAGTCGGTCGCGCGACTTGACGACTCCGGTGACGACGTTGATTCGCACTGACTCGTTCGGCATGAGCAGCACCGTCTGGCGGATGCTGACGATGGGATCGAGGACTGGACCGGCGGCATTCGAGAGGGGCATCGCCCGATGCAGATGGCCGACTCGGATCGGGGCGCGACGACGACTGAGTGCGGGTTTTCTAGCCGATGTGCATCGTCTGGCGTCACCCGGCAAATGGAGTCATCGGCCAGGAAATCAACGGGAAAGCCAGGGCAACAATTGCGAACAGCGAGGCCAGATTGCGCAGTCGCATGAGGATCTCGTGTTGAGGAAGACCTCGAATGGGCGAAAGCGCGCGGCGAGCAAGCAGCGTGGCACGTACACGGCGCGACAACTAGGCAAACAGCCCATCGATCACCTGACCGGCGGCGATCGGGGTGGGGCGCGGTAGCCGCGGAAAATATGTGCGGTGCGGATCGATACCCAGAGCATGGTAAATCGATGCGGCGACATCTTCGGGCGTCCAAGGCCGAGTCGCTGGAAAGGCTCCCGAGCGGTCCGTTGCACCGATCACCGCGCCGCGATTAATGCCGGCCCCTGCCATCAGCACGCAGCCAGCATTGGGATAGTGATCGCGGCCGCCATCTTTGTTGATGCGGGGGGTGCGTCCAAACTCTCCCATCACTACGACCAGCGTTGTGTCGAGTAAGCCGCGTTCTTCTAGGTCGTCGAGCAAGGTCGAGAGGGACATGTCCAATTGCGGCAAGTTCCCAGGACCGCGATACGAATGCCATTTGTAGCCGCTGGGTGCATTCGCAGGCGCTTCAGCAAACGACATCATCGACTCGAACAGCAGATGGTGATTATCCCAGGTTCCGTCGGTCGTGCCGTCGCCGAATAACCCGCCTTGCACCGCATGGTTGATTGTCACGAACCTTGCCCCAGCTTCGATCAAACGGCGGCCCATGAGGACGCGCTGGCCATAAATATTCTGGCCATAACGCTCGCGCAGTTTTGGCCGCTCCTCTGCGAGGTTCATCGCCCGCGCCATGGCCCCGCTCGTGAGCAGCGAAATCGCTTCCGCGCCGAATTTATCGTGTGCGTCGAATGGCCCGGCGTTTTGAACCGCGAGCTTGTTGAGGTTCTCCATCTGAGCAAGCAACGACCGGCGGTCCTCGAAACGGGAAAAATCGACACTCAATTTATTGAGCTGCAAGGTCGGAGCACTGGGATCTCCCTTGATGTTGAAGGCGTCGTACGCAGCACCAAGATATCCGGGTGGATTGGTATAGCGAGCCGCAACTGGCAAACCAAGATGGGCGGGAATTCCCGGCACACGGTTGCCACGCAGTGCAGAGACCAGGCAACCAAAGTTAGGAAAGTACTGCTCGTTACGAGCTGGCAAGAATCCGGATGCCACGTGCTGCGAACCGATGTCGTGGCCGCCGTTCTTTCCTTGCCACGAGCGAATGATGGCGACCTTGTCCATTCGCTGCGCCATCAGCGGCAACTTTTCGCAGATGTGCGTCCCCGGCACGTTCGTTGGAATTGGTTTCCAGAGCCCCCGAATTTCAACGGGCGCAGCGGGCTTCGGATCGAAGGTTTCGTATTGGCTCGGTCCGCCGGCCAGGAACAAAAAGATGCAGGAAATGTCCGCCGACTTGCGACCAACCAGGGGCGCAGCCTCCAGCCATTGGGGAAGACTAAGGCCGAATAGCCCGGCGCCGATTTGCAGCGCCGCTCGTCGACTCGTTTTTAGGCTTGGTGTTTGTTCTGATCTCATCGCGTCGAACCACCGGCTTACAAAGGATCCCGCCGTCAAGCATCAGAATGCACTTATACGTTGTCGGCGCAGCTGGGTCAACGAAACGATTCAGCAAGATGGTTGGGTTAATTGTGGCCCGAGCTCGAAGATGAACTCCCCCGCGTCGAACGCGAACGGGAAATCCCAAGCAAAGCGTTGGCCGCCTTAAGCCGGCACAAGGATTTCCGCTGGCTGCCACCTGCGCCGCGCTTCGAAGTCAGCCAGGCTGGCTACTACGCCCGGCTGTCGGAGGCCGAATCGGTGCGAGCCCAACGAGACCGCCAGCGGATGCCCTTCATCTGTCACAACTTCTGGCATTACAAACGCCGCTACGACGCTCGGCGGATCGCCTGCTGCACGAACAATGCCCGCGCGGCCACCGTGGCAACGAAGCCGGCATTCCACGCCTGCAAGAAGCATCGCTGCCGGATCCCGACTGATGGCTGTTTCGCGTCGCCGAACGAGACGAACGCTAAGTTACGGTCCCTCTGCGAAGTCGAGGGGGGGGCCGTTGTTCGTCTTGGCAGAGCTTTGAGAACAAGCAGTACGGGCGGGGAGAGAATCAGCCGCCGCGGGAATCCTGCACGACCAACTGATAGGGCGGCCAGGGGGCACGACCGCATGCCCGTCATTGTCGCCCCCGAGGACTACGAAACGTGGCTGACTGCCGAACAGATCCCGCTTACCCTACTATCCGTGGAACCAGATGACCGCGTGGCCAGTTTCCGCCTCAGTCTAAACAGTCCCCGCTTGTCGCCATCCCTGAGGTTTGGTCCGTCGACGTAAACCCTTGTCAGCAAAGAGCGGAGGGCACGGGACTCGAACCCGCAACCGGTTGCCCGGCAACTGATTTCGAATCAGTCTGCTAGCCATTCGCTTACCCTCCGAGGTTGAATTTAGCCTGCGACACAGAACTGGGCAAGGCAGCCCGCGGCACCTTGCATCCCGGCTTCCGGCGGTGACTTGGGCACCATTCGAAGATGTCGCGACGTGTCAGGTCTATTCCGGACAGAATCGACCACAGTCCTTCGCTAATCGTGAGACAGGCTACAAGGGCGGCGGGTTCGGTTCGTCGAGCCACCAGTTGAGCGGGATTTGGCCGGTTTCATTGTCGTAGACATTGCCGTAGTACCAGGGACCCAGCCCGTGTGCTGGGCCCCCCACTCCTCAAACAGCGCATCGACGGCCGGAAAGCCCGCGGCCAAGGGGATCTAGCAGACGAGGCTCTGCTCGACCTGACCGCCGATTCTTCCGCCAAGTTTCTTTACCCGCCGCCGCAGTTCGTCGATCAGTCCGTCCACGGGCTCCTCGGCCTGCAAGATGACCGACAGATTGCCGCCGCGGCGAATGATCTCGAACGCCCCGTCCTTGCCGACCAGGCGGAATTCGTCACCCGCAGTAATGCCCAGCACGAGGCCCGGCGAAAAGAGCAGTCGATACCGGTCGTCGCCGAGAGACTCGACATGCACGGGTTCCTTCAGCGGAAACCCGTCCCGGTATTCGACAGTAAATCGAGACTGGCTGTCCAGCAATGTCTCTACTAACCAGCACCGACGCCCCGGTCGAACGCGTCCTGATCGCGCAGTGAGAGCGCCAGCGTCGATTCGAACAGGCTCGCCGAGATCTGCCAGCTCGGGGCCTGGTCGGTATGGGCGTTCGAGTGGGCGGCGATCAGGCGATAGAGAAACTTGAACAGCCGGCGAGGGACGCGGAGGGTGCGAAAGGCGTCGATCATACGAGCCTGCGTCACGGCCGGTTCGAACAGGTCGGTCAGTTTCGGAGCTTTTCCCGGCACAGCACACGCTTTGACGCGCGCGGTGGCCACGTCGTAGAGGGCTTCGCCCGACCATTCGAAGGCTGGCACCATGTTCTGCTTGTCGAGCCGGGCCCGCTGGTAGAAGTCGCGTTCCTCGCGCTCGATGAACCGAGTCAGCTCGATCGGCAGCATTAGCTTGAGCCCCAGGCCCGGATGCTTGAGGAATTTGTTGTCGAGCATCGGCCACAGGAAGGCCTTCATCAACTCCGCGGAACCATTCACTAGATGCGGCTCATCGAGCCGATCGACCAGCACGATCATGCCGCTTTGTCCGAGGGTCTGAAGCACGCCCTGTAGCTTGAGCAATAGCTCGTAGCGGTCGTCGGTGCTGTCCTTGTTGGGGAGCGGCTGTCCCGAAAGCTCCGCGGGCAGGAACTGCATCAGCACTTGCCGGAGCGGGTTCGTTTCGTGGATGCCGACGCGCATCCGGCGGAGGACGCCGCGGGCGAGCCAGAAATTTTTCCAGACCTGCACGATCCAGGGGCCCCAGCCGATGGCCAGGAGGATCGGGTAGACCCACCAGGGCGGCAGCCACGCTTGGCCGCCGTTGGCCCAGACGATCAGCACCACCAGCAGAATCAAGGCCGTCGCGCTCCAGCCGATCGCCAGTTGCCAGTAGCTCTGCCAGGTGCTGTATTTCAGCCGGCGGCGGAGACGGTGCCAGCGGCCTTTGAACGTGTCGGCTGTCGATTGGTCGTAGCAGGCGGCGAGCAAAAGCAGGTCGCGGGCCTGATTGCGGTCGAGCTGGTCGATATCGCTGGGGGAAAAGTCGCACAGCACCGCGGCGCTCGGCTGCTTCACCTCCAGCACGCGGTCGACGAGCCCCGTGACCGCCAGCGACAGGATCGCGTCCATGTGGTCCCACAGCTTCCACAGCGCCAGGACCCGCTCGGGCTGGCGATTACGGCCGCGGAGCCGATCGCGAAACCGGTCGAGAAACGGGTTGAAATCGTCGTAGTGGACGACGAACAGCCGGCGGCCCGGGTGGCGGTCGTTGTAGTGGGCCAGGTGGCGGGCGAGCTGCAGCCGCATGGCCGTTTTACCGGAGCCCTTTTCACCAAAAATGATCGACGTGCTGGGCTCGGCCGGGTCGCCGTAAATCTTGTCCCAGGTGGGGTGATAGGTGCTCTCGATGCAGTGTTCTTTGAACACGGGATCGGTCTGGGCGTCTTCCTCGGCAAACGGATTGCGGGCGATGCCGTGATGATCGAGAAACTGCTGGACTTTCATGGGGTGCCCGTCGAGGTGGCAAAGCGGCGAGGCCGATTGGCGTCGACGCGGATCAGGCCGAGAATCGGTGTCACCACAATTCTACCTTGCGAGGGCGAACTGCGTTTTGGCTCGGGCGGCCGATCAGGGCGCTGATTTACGTTGTTTGAAGTAGGCGGCGAACTGGGGGATCGTCGTGAACTCCTCGACATCCTCACCGGGAACGCTTAGTCCATATTCGTCCTCGATCTCCAATACGAGCTCGACAGAATCGAGCACATCGAGTCCCACGTATTCGTAAATGTCATCCTGCGGTGAAATGGCGCTCGGATCGACACTTCTAATTCGAGCCGAAAACCCCACGATCTTGGCTTCAATCTCAGCCTGATTCAGCCCTGGCAAGCTCTCCGTCGGCAGTCAGAACGAGGGGTAAGGGTGGCTATTCCGGCGAGTCGATACAATACCCGGTTTCCAACTCTGGAGGGCGCACAATGAATCGCTGGAGCATCGCAGCCTGTCTGGTGTGCGGGTTTCTTGCGAGTGGGGCGACGCCAGCCGCGGATGGCTTCGGCGTGCTTGTCTATGGATCGACCCCCGGTGGACTGGCGGCGGCGATCGGAGCGGCGAAAGGCGGACAGGACGTACTGCTGATCGAACCGACGGAGCGGATTGGCGGGATGTTGACGAGCGGGCTCTCGCACTCCGATTTTCATTCGCTCGAAAGCCTGAGCGGGACGTTTCTCGACTTTTGCCGGCGCGTCGAGGCACACTACATCGCCCAGTACGGGGCCGATTCGCCGGAGGTCCGCGATTGCTTCCACGGCACGTTTGGCGAACCCAAGGTGAATCTGGCGATCTGCGAGGCGATGCTGGCCGAACAGCCGCGAATCACGGTGCGCAAGGGACATCGGCTGAAGGGCGTGGCGATGGATGGCAAAACGCCGCAACACCGGATTTTGTCGGCGACGTTTGCCGCCTCCGACGGGAGTGAGCTCACCGCGACGGCCCGCATCTTCATTGATGCGACGTACGAAGGCGACTTGCTGGCGGAGGCCGGTGTGCCGTGGCGAGCCGGCCGCGAGGGACGGGACGAGTACGGCGAATCGCTCGCTCCGGCCGAGGCCGATGGCCAGCTGCAGGCCTACAACTTCCGGTTCATCATGACCCGCAACTTGGCCAACCGGGTGATGCCCGTCGCCCCGGCTGGCTACCGTCGCGAGGATTTTGTTGGCGTGCTGCCAGTGCTCGAGTCGGGACAGATCAAAAAGGTTTTCGATTACCCGCGGGGCTGCATCTTCAAGGCCCAGACGCCGCCGCTGGCTGGTGGCAAATACGACATCAACGACGTTTCGGGCGGAATCATCCGGCTGTCGCTGCCGGGGAAGAACCTCGGCTGGCCGGAGGCGGGCGCCGCCGAGCGGGCGAAGATCTTTGCCGAACATCTGCGCGATCAGGCGGGGCTGTTGTATTTCCTGCAAAACGACGAAGCGGTGCCCGCCCGTTTCCGCGACGAGGCCCGCGAGTGGGGCTGGTGCCGCGATGAGTTCGTCGAGACGGGCCACCTGCCGCCGCAACTCTATGTGCGCGAAGCCCGGCGAATGATTGGAATGTATGTTTTCACGCAGCGCGACAGCGAGCATGCTCCGGGCGATGCCAGAGCCGTGCTGCATCGCGATGCCATCGCGATGGGAGACTACGGCAACAATTGCCACGGCACGGCCCACGAGGGGGACCGTTTTGGCGGCCGCCACACGGGCGAGTTTTACAATCCGGTGCCTCCTTATCAAATTCCCTACGGCGTGCTTGTGCCGCGCGAGGTCGACAACCTGCTCGTGCCCGTCGCCGCCTCGTCGTCGCACGTCGGCTTCTGCGCCTTACGGCTGGAACCGATCTGGACGTCGCTGGGGCAAGCCGCGGGACATGCCGCGGCACTGGCGATTGAGCGCGACATCGCCGTGCAGAATGTCGACGTGCGGGCGTTGCAGCGCCGGCTGCATGCCGCCGGTTCGGCGACGATCTATGTGAGCGACGTGCTTCCGGGATCGGCCGACTTTGCCGCCGTCCAGTGGTGGGGGACGCGCGGCGGGCTGCACGGCCTCGAACCCATGCCGACAAAACCTGGACAGCGGGGCGCGCAACTGCACGGCCAGTACTACGAGGCAAACCCTGGTCATCAGGTGAAGCTCGACGAAGTGCTCACGGACGAGCTCGCCGAGCGATGGCGGAAGCTCGCCATGGAACAGGGGCTACCGACGAATTCCTTGCCCACGGCTGACGGAATCACGACTCGCCGCGATTGGTTCATTGCGGCGTACAGGCTGGCGGAGCCGCTGGATGCCGAACCGTGACGTTTCGTCCTCAGGTGTGGTTTCCGCCCGAGTCTGGGCAGCCGCGGCAGTCGGCCTACAATGAAGGCATGTCCGTCGTCCCCCTCCATACCCAGCACCCCCGGCGATTCGAGCAGAATCGGTTCGTCTACCCGGTCCTGTCCCGCCGCAGCGGCGGGATTTCGGTCGGGGTGAATCTGAATCCCGACAAGGTCTGCAACTTCGACTGCATCTACTGCCAGGTCGACCGGACGACAACAAGCGAAACGCGGTTTGTCGCCATGGAGCAACTGCTGGCGGAGCTCGAAGAGACGCTGACGCTGGCGACAAGCGGCGAACTGTTCGAGCAAGAGCCGTTTAACCGGACGCCGGAACCCTTGCGGCGGCTCAACGATATTGCCTTTAGCGGCGACGGCGAGCCGACGACTTACAAAAATTTCGACGAGATCATCGCTGCCTGTGCGGATGTCAAACGGCGGCTCGGCCTGGATGCCGTGAAGATGGTGCTGATCACCAACGCCAGCATGTTCCACCGGCCGCACGTCGCCCGGGGCCTGGCGATTCTCGACGAAAACCAGGGAGAAATCTGGGCCAAGCTCGAAGCGGGGACGGAAGCCTACTTCAAGCTCGTCGACCGGACGACGATTCCGTTTCAACAGATTCTGGACAACGTCACCGCGGCCGCGAAGATTCGCCCGCTGGTGATTCAGTCGCTCTTCATGCGCGTGGCGGGCGAGCCGCCCAGCGAGGCAGAACTAGTCGCGTTTTGCGAGCGGCTGAATGAGATTCAGGCCGCCGGCGGACAGCTCAAGCTCGTGCAGGTCTACACCGTGGCTCGTAAGCCGACGGAAAGCTACGTCGCTCCGCTGGCCGATGCTGAAGTCGACGCGATCGTTTCGCTGGTCGTGGAACGGACGGGCATCCCCGCGCGAGCCTATTACGGAGCGGCTCAGCCATGACATTTCCTCCCAAACCTCCAGCCGACGATTGGGACGAGCCAGCGGCCGGCGCTGCCACAGGTCTTGGCATGACTACTTGGATTATGCTCGCCGTCCTGGCGTGGGGTGCTCTGCTCGCACTCGGTTCGTTCTTGTTTGGGGGCAACCTGCCGATGTTGCGGGCGGCGATTGTCTTTGGCGTGACTGTAGCGTTTCTGCTCGTGTGGCTAGGTGCGCTCACCTTACGGCAACGCCGAGAGGGGGAGTACGACCACGAGATCCCGTCCTCCGATGCGCCAGACGCCAAGCCGCGATAAGCGGCTGTGCACTGCAGTCACTGGGCCCAGACGAATTCCGGTCGGCGTGCCGGCTGAGCGAACGTGGCGTGAACCAGGCCGATCTGCCCTTCGCGAAAGCCCCCTTCGCAGTAGCTCAGATAGAACTGCCACATCCGCAGGAATTCGTCCGTGAGGCCCATTTGACGCAGTTCCCGCTCGCGTCCGAGGAAGTTGGCTTGCCAATCGGCCAGTGTTTGGGCGTAGTGTTCGGGCAGATTTTCGATTTCGACCAGCCGCATTCCCGTGCTCTGGCGAACGGCATCCAGCATCGCCGACACGCTGGGGAGGTGTCCGCCCGGGAAGATGTACCGCTGAATGAAGTCGACCGAGCGGCGGTAGTTGTCGTAGAGTTGGTCGGCGATCGTGATCGCCTGCAGGACCAGAAGTCCTTCGGGGCGGAGCAGCCGCGAGCAGGTCGCGAAGAACGTGGGGAGAAAGTCGTGCCCCACCGCCTCGATCATCTCGACGCTCACCAACTGGTCGTACGGGACGAACGACGGCTCGTTCGCCGCGGCCGCCAAATCGCGGTAGTCCTGCTCAACGATCGTAATGCGGTCCGCGAGTCCCGCCTGATCGACGCGCTGCCGCGCAAGTTCATATTGCCGCCGGCTGATCGTCGTGCCGGTGACCACGGCACCGTAATGCGCAGCGGCGTGTAGCGCGAGTCCGCCCCAGCCGCAACCGATTTCCAGCAGCCGGTCGCCGGGCTTAAGCCGCAATTTCTGGCAGAGCCGATCGAATTTGGCAATTTGAGCCACGGCCAGCGTGGCGCCCGCATGGGTGTAGAGCCCGCTGCTGTAAGCCATCGTCGGATCGAGCCACAATTCGAAAAAGTCGTTCCCGAGATCGTAGTGCGCAGCGATGTTGTGCCGGCTGTTGCGTTTGGTGTTGCGCCGCAGCCAGTGCCCGACTTTCCGCAGCGGCTGGGCCAGCCAGGTGGCCCAGCGCTCCAGTTGCCCGGTGGCGGCTGAGTTGCGGGCCAGGAGGCGCACGACGGCGGTCAGGTCGTCGGTCGTCCAGTCACCGTCCATGTAGCTCTCGGCGCCACCGATCGAGCCTCCCAGCAGAATGCGGCGGAAGAACTCGGGATCGTGCACGTGCAGAGTTGCTGACAGACCGTCGCGTGCCGGCGATCCGAACCGGTGGACGCTCCCCCTTTCGTGCAGCACCAGCACTCCGTCGCGGATTCCGCTCAAAACCTGCAGGACGGCCGAGCGGCTCGCCCGATCGATCCACGCTAGCGGCGCGGAGGTCGCGGGAAGCGTCGTTGTGCTCGGATCGCAGAGGGTTGCCGCCGCCTCCATGGTGAGGCTGAGCGTCGATTCATCCAGCGTGCGCGAGTTGCTTGAGGCAGGCATGAATATTCGTGGTGTGGAGGTATTGCAGGGCGATGTAGGGTTCGCGAAGGGCGAACGACTCACGGCGGGGAGGCCGGCAGTTGGAGCGGTGAAGTGCCGGTAGTTGAGGACAATTGCGGCACGGGATTCGACTCTGGCGAGCCAGGATGGGCGTACACGGGACACCCCTTCCACCACAGAAGCAGCGCCTGCCAATAAATGGCGGCGACGACCTGGGCGGAGACAAAGCCGCGGCGAGCGACAGCGCCGTATTGCCAGCCGCGGGCCAACTCGCGGCGGCGCAGGCTCATGACCGCCGAGAAAAGTCGCCCGGATGACGCAGTCGCTTCGTCCCGACTGTCGATGGCGACCGTCAGCCGCTCGGCGGGAAGTCCCAGTTGCCAGGCGTACCGCTGGGCCAGCGGCATGAAGGGCGAAACGTGAAACTCTTTGGTATGCTCGAACCGCGAGTGCCCGCCGCCGCTGTTCTCCGGAGCGAGGAGATACCAGTGCCGCTCGCGCCACGGAATGTTGTTCACCTCCGCGACGACCCACTCCACCTCGCGACCGGCCGCATCGAAACAGTAATAAAGGTTCAGCGGGCTAAAGAAGTAGCCGAAGTACCGCGGCTGGCAGAGCAGGCGAATCGGACCCGCGGGGCGCTTTCCAGTAGCGAGAACGATATATTGCTCGACGGCC
>JALORD010000432.1 GCA_025459145.1 Pirellulaceae bacterium
GCCGAGTCGGCCGAAATCGGCGACGATGTCTATCAAAAACGGCGTTACGACCTGTGCCCTGCCTGTTTCCGCAAATACGTGCAGAACCCGCTCGGCAAAGAGCGCAAGCCCTCGCTCGGCTATTCGCAAAACTAGCGGCCCGTGGGCCCGCATATCTGTCGCGGCGGCTTCTAGCCGCCGCGAGCTTGGTGGTGCAGCTATCGTGCTGCCACTGCAGCGTACGGCACCGACGTTACTCGCGGTCGTTCCTGGACTATTCGGCCCAGTCGAGCCCCGTTTCGTGCTTCATCCGCTGCTCGTAGTTGCCGAGCAGACCGCCGATGACGTCCCAACGATCGCGGCGTCGGACCTCGATGTCTCCCTGCTGATTGACGCGGACGATCGTATCGTCGAAGACCTGCGACGCGGTAAGGTCGTTGAGGTGCAGCTCGTCTTCCGAGATCAACACCTTCAGCGTCTTGCCGGTCATCTCGATGAACTTCATGTTGTCCTCGGGTCTCTGTACGCGGTCGTCGTGTGCCGAACCAGTCAACTTGCGGAAGAACAAAGGCGACTGACGGTGGAACTCCACTTTGCCGCAGCGCGCGGTCCGATGCAATCCCGCGTAGCGCGCAATTCACGCACCGCTAAGCTGGCACCAGTGACTGTTCGCGCGGCCGTGTCGCTGCGTTGATGGATTCGGTTTAATCCATCCGCCGCGGGCGCGTCCGCGTGTGTCTTCGGCGGCGAGTCACTGGGTCGGCGCCGTCCGGGTGCCCTCCAACCGCATAATCGATCAGCTCCAGAGTGCTCCGGCGGACCACCTTTCCCGTAGCGTCGAACTCGCTGGCCGAATGGCTGATCACCGCCCCGGGAACATCGTCGTTGTGGACTTCCAGCGTGACTTTCGTCCCCTGCGGCGAGCGACGCGTCGTCTTGACGACCGCAGTGCTCCGAATGCGATCGAGCACTCGATGCGGCATGTCGATGGCGATCGTTTCGACGGTCGTCGTGCTCCGTTGCTCCACAGGCAAGCCGTCGGTGACCGTAACCCGTTTCAATTGATACGGCGGAACGAGGCTCGAGTAGTGAATCGTGCTGGTCCGCTTGATTCCATCCACTTCGTACGTCGCCTGCCGCACTTCGCTCTTCACCGTGCGGCCGGCGATCGTCACGTCCTCTTCCCCGAGGCTCTTGAGATTGATTTCCTGCCCTTCCGCTTCGCCGAAATAGCCGTGCCGCACCAGTTGCGGCTGGCCCTTGAACTGCTTGCCGGCAATTTCCACGATCGAATCGATCTGCAGCGAATACCCGCGGGCGTCGGCCGCGATCAGGGTGCTCTTCATTTCGGTCCGCGTCGTACTCGAAACGTTCCCCAGTTCGTCGAGCGTCTCGACCAGGACACGGACGCTTCGCCACGAACCGTTGGGGAAATTGGCCCACGGATGCTCGATGGGGGACGCGTCCTCGATCACGGCGGGGTCGGGCTGCGCGGTTCGATCGGGTTCTTGCTTCGGCTGAGCTGGCTTGGTCTCAGCCGACTTGGTCTCAGCCGGCTTTAGCTCAGCCGGCTTCGGTGTTTCCTGCTTGCCAGAAGCGGCGGCGCTGCCCGCGTCTTGTGCCGAAAGCAGCCCGCTGGCTCCAACGGCGCAAGAGTAAAACGTCAGGATTACTCCTGCGAGCCGCCGCCGATAGTTTGCTGAGCCACATTTCATGAGTTCACGGGGAGGCCGATCCGCACGGCCCCGGCAGAAAAGTGTAACCTCCCCAAGTTGCCGATTCGACCGTTATTGGCCCAATTTCCCCAGGATCGCATCCCGGCTGTTGCCGATTTGTGCCGCACTTACCGATTGCGGAAACTGGGCTATTCCTCCACAGGAGGGGGTGCCGGATCGCTCGAGGGATGCTTCTCGGCTCCTCGGCGTTCAAAGGCTTCGACCAACGGCACGTCGTAACAAGGCGCAACCGTCCGCAGGTTGAGCCACAGCCGGGACGAATCGATTCGCCCGATGACCGCCGGGTGCGACTCGCGGACGAGATCGCTCAACTGCGAAACGGTGCGTCCGACGGGTGACAGCGCGAGCGCAACGCCCGGCACGGCGTAGCGCTCGACGCGGCCGCTATCGAGGTAGGCCTGCGCTTCACAGATCTCGACCGTGGCGAGCCCCGTGGCCGCGATCTGAGGACCCAAGCGTTCGGCCCGATTCTGCAAGTTGGCGAGCGGTGTCGCGAGCAGCGCGAGGAGAGGAATGTCGGCGCCAAACCGCTCCGGGTCGAGGTACAGTTCGAGCGTTGCCGAGAGGGCCGCCAGCGTCAATGCATCGGCGCAGCACGCGGCGTACAACGGGTGCTGGGCAATTTTCTCGATCAGGTCGCGCCGGCCCAGGATGATTCCGCACGTTGGCCCCCCCACGAGTCCATCGCCTCGTCCGATCACGACGCTCGCTCCCGCCCGGAGGCTGTCTCCCAGGACTGGCGCTGCGCCAGCTCCGAGCGACTCCAGGCTTACGAGCGCCGCTGAGCCGGCATCTTCGACGACCGGCACTCCTTGCCGTGTGCCAAGCTGCGCCAGTTCCGCGAGCGAAACACTGGCCGCCAGACCGCTCTGATCGTGGCTTAAGGATTGCACTCGCCACAGGACAGCCGCCTGCGGGCCGAGAGCGGCCGAGTAATCGTCGAGCCGCGTCAAGTTTGCCGAGCCAACTTCGTGCATTCGTGCCCCCGCGGCGGCGAGCGCCGCGTCGACCCGCTGGCCATCGGGATCTTCGACCAGCTGTCCGCGCGAGATGATCGCCTCGCGTCCTCCCGCCAGGGCCGCGGCCGTCACGAGCACCGCCGCGGCGTGCCGATGGACGACCAGGGCTGCCTCAGCCCCCGTCAGGCGGCAGAGCAATTGCGCGGCCTGTTCAGTCGCCGGGCCCGCGCTCGCGAGAGCGGCGTGAGGCCGCGCAAAGTAGCCGCTTCCAGCCACGACGAGCGCCTCGAGCGCCGCTGCAGGCAGCGGCGGACCTCCCAGAGACGGATCGAGCAAGTTCCCGGTGGCATTGATCACGGTCCCCGCGCGTTCGCCGTGCCGCAAGGTAATCCAGCTGGCGATTCGTTCGGCGAGCTCGGCCGCCGTCGGCAGCTTGACCCCCGTCGCTTCGGAAGCGCGCGACCGCAGCTCTTCGAGAAACTTGCTGACGCCGCTCACCACGGTGCTGCGGCTCACCTGGCCCAGCAGCGACTTGATTTGCGGGCTTTCCAGAACTTCGCTGGCCGAAGGAAAGCGATCGAGAACGCTGGGCATGGCGCTCGCTCCTCGCAGAATTTTTTCTGCGCAATGGGGATGAAGGGGTCCTCGTGCAGCCTAGCGGTCCGCTACCGGCGGAGCAACTCGCCGCTGCCAGCACACGCCATCACGTGCCGTCTATGTCGAGTGGCCAGATTTCAATCCTGCAAGCACTCGCGCTTGCTCTTGCGAATGCTGCGGCTGGCAATAGAATCAGGAGTAGGTTACGACGGCGACCGCCAAGAGGGTTCTGTTTCATTCGTCAGGGTCGCGGGTACGCTGCGCCGGGCATGCCCACGCCAGGAGAATTACCTTGCTTACCGAAGCCGAGGTTCAGCGTAGCTTTCGCAACTTGTTTCGCGGGCAGGACGCTCCTCCCGAGACATTCGAGAAAGCGGAGGCCCTGCTGGACGAACTTCGCCCGGAAAGCCCGCTGCGTCATCGCTTGAGCTTGGAGCTCGAAGAGATTCGCAAGCTGCACACCGCTCGGGCCTAGGCCCAGCCGGTCCCGCCGCGCGGTACGTGGCACATGCCTTGAAATTGGCTTTCGATCGGCCCAGGCCGACTCCATTCAAGGTGCGCACTCTCTCCTGAGGTTGTCCTCCTCGCGGGGACCGCCTTCTGGCAAGCTCCACCGCTGCGAGGTCGAGCCTGCACTCCACTGAGGTGAGATGGACGTCGTCTTGCTCCTCACCAGCGGAATCGTTCCGGCTGTGGTAGCAGCGGGCGTCGTCTTGCTCGGGATTTGGCTCTTTGCCCAGCAGCGATCAGCGAGCGGCGCATTGGGCGTTGCACTGGGCTTCCTGGTGGCCTATTGGCTGCTCCCCGATAAATGGGCTCCCCCGTCGCCCGAAAAGCACTGGCAATGGCTCCCCTATCTGGGCTTGGCCGGGGCTCTCGGGGCTTGGTCTCTGGCGGACGACGTTCCGCGGCCTGCCCGCTGGGCGGCTCTCGGCCTCTTGAGTCTGGTCCTTGCTCTGCAGTTGGTGCCAACCACCTTCCCCGCTCTCGTCCCGCTTCGTCCCCTGTGGATCGGCCTGGCCGCCACGTATTTTGCCCTCTTGGGCGTCTTGCTCGTCGAACTGCCCGCCGCGCGGATTGCTCCCCGGCTGCTGGTTTGGCTGGCGGGATCGGCCCTCGGGACGACGCTCATCGTCGCCGCCAGCGTCAGTCTCCGCTATGGCGAAGTTTCGCTCGCGGTCGCTCCGGCGATTCTGGGCTCTCTGGTGGGAATCGTGCTCGCCCAGCGCTGGGGCTGGGTGGCTCCGGGGACCAAGATTAGCGCGGCGGCGTTCGTCCGCGGGATTTTGCCCGTTTATGTGGCGCTGGCTGCAGGAGCGGGCTTTGTCGGCTGTATCGAGCGCCAGCCAAAGCTGTTGTGTCAAGAAACGACCACGGCCCCGCGAGCCGTGAAGCTCGCAGAGCCGTGATGTGTAACAGACCTTCGGCGGATTGCGACGTGTGGAGTCGCTGGGAGAGTGGCGAGGTCTGGCGTGCTACTGCACAAACCGTTGGTGACCTAGGCCATCCCGGAAAAGTTGGTCCAGCAGTCGGAATGTCTGCCGAAGGTTGTGTTTCGAGGACAATTTCAGGTGTTCGAGTCGCTCGCCCGCAGATCCTCACCGAGGATCGCAACCGGCAAGCAGCACTCTATATCGGACAATCTAGCATACGGGATGACTCGATTCGGAAGAATCTTGCTGCCCCGCGGCTCGACTGTCTTCGGGGCATGTTACGCATCTGCCGCTCACTTGCCAAGGACTAAAAATTCAGCGCCCAGCACTGGCCCTGCACCCAGCACCAAGGCGCGGACTGCAAATACCCCCCTCCAGAGTCGACTTCTGCCGATCAAGGTTCGCGTCTGCGGCTCATTCCACGGGGTGATTGGGGTGCAAATCGCGCTTGCCTCGCAGTGCGAACCTCGGCTAGAGTTCCTGCGAGCGGCGGCCTGGGGCCACTAGACGTAAGCGTTTGTCCCAGCACCGGCGATCCAGTCACGACGACCTTGGAATTTTGCTCGAAAAGAATCTGTGATGACGCCTCGCTGGCTGGCCATTTGCTCCCTCCCGCTCGTGATGCTCCTCGTGGGCTGCAGCCCAGGATCGCGGCTGATCGGCAAGTGGGAGGTAGACACGGCGAAACTGCAGCCCGCTGAGGGCGGCAATCCGCTGGCGGCCATGGCGTCCGGCATGCTGTCGATGGTTAAGTTTCAGACGGAGTTCAAATCCGACGGCCAATATGCCATGGCGTTCAGCGTGCTCGGCCAGGAGCGGTCGGAACGCGGAACCTGGCGTTACGATCGTTCGGAAGGGGAAGAAATCGTCGTGAAGGTCAAGACCGACAGCACCCCGTCCGAACAGGAGATTCGAATTCACTTCACCGACACCGATCATTTCGAGATGATCCCGCCTGCCCTGGCCAACGAAGGGCGAACCCTGCCGTTCAAACGCGTCCCCCCGAACCCGTAGCTCTCCGACCGACAACAATTTCGCCAGCAGCGGGCATGCAACGCTGTTCGGCGATGACAAACAGCGCTAGCAACAAGCAAAACCAGCCTGAATCAAGGAGGATTCTCGATGTTTGCCTCGCCCGTATCGCTTCGGTTTCATGTGCAATTGGCCGTTACGGCCCTGCTGGCCGCGGGATTAGTCGGCTGCGGCAGTTCCGCCGCGCCGCCGGCGGTCAAGCGACTCCCCGGCAAGTGGCAGGGAGCGATGATCGTGTATGAAGACGTCGTGGCCGACAAACTCAAACCCGAACAGATCGAAGCCCTCAAACAGCAGCAGATGGGGCTCGAATTTGCCCAGGACGGCACGATGGTGACCTCCGGCGCCGTCAACGGGCAGGCCTTCAGCAATCCCGGCCGCTGGCAGGTCGTCAGCGAAGAAGGGGAACTCCTTTCGATTCAAACCGAGGAACAGGGAGGCAAGAAGGCGCAGGTGAATATCGAGTTCGACGGCGGCGACACGTTCTACATTCCCCTGCAAACAGAAGTCGCCGAATTGGGAGCGATGAAATTCACCCGCGTGCGATAGCGGTGCCGTCCAGCGCGCCCGGCACCCGCGGATTGTGAATAAATCGCGGAAAACAAACCATTCCTACTTGCTCCTGCCGCGCCCGTTTTTGATAATTGGGGGGTAGTGCCGCGTGGCGGACGCTCGCGACGAGCGGCCTCATGAGCGGCCAACGAGAAGAGGCTTGTGCAGTTTCGGCGGCCGCGATCGCGAGCCGCAGCTGGCACATTTCGTCGACTACGGCGCACTAGCTGGGCGACACTCTACCCTCGGCGAACGGGAACAAAGGAGCGGGGCATGGTGCGGCGCATTCGAGGCGGTTTTACGCTCGTCGAACTGCTCGTGGTGATTGCCATCATCGGCGTTCTGATGGGCCTCTTGATTCCCGCCGTGCAGTACGCGCGCGAGACCTCGCGCAAGGCTGCTTGCGCCAATAACCTTCGGCAGATCGGGGCGGCATTTCAGTTGCACAGTACGCAGTGGCAAACCTTTCCCACGGCAGGCGCGGTCATCCCCGGACCGCGGAGCCTTGCCTCGAATGGCAAGCCCAACCAAGGAAAGCAACTGCAGAACTGGGGCTGGGCTTACCAGTCGCTGCCGTACCTGGAGCAAGAGAACGCCTGGAAGACTCCCGGAAGTGCCGGCGATGCAACCGTGGCGGCCTACGCGTTCCCGGTTTACTTCTGTCCTTCGCGCCGTTCCCCCATTTCGCTCGCCGGCGTCAATTGGGGACGCAATGGTAACCGAGGGCAGATCGATTATGCGGGGTGCGCAGGATATGGACCTGCGGAATTTCCCGACTTCACGGTCATTGATCCCGCTGCCGTCACTCAACCGGGGACGGTGGTTCCCAACGGTCCGGATCGCGTGGGCCAGGGAAACATCCTCGATGGCGCGTCGGGCACACTCTTGGTTGGCGAGCGAAACTGGAATCGCCGCCGCCGCAACGACACGACGCAACTCGACGAAAACAACGGCTATATCTGCGGCTACGACATGGACACAGTTCGCTGGGCCTTCCGCCCGCCTGCCGCAGACCGCAACGACGCGAGCAATGGGGATACCCGTTTTGGGTCGTCCCATTCGCAGGTGTGCCAGTTTGTCTTCGCCGATGGCTCGACGCACGCCCTCAATTTTGCCATCGACCCCAGCGTTTTTCAGGCGATGGCGGGACGAAAGGATAAGCGGACACACGATCCAGGCGACCTCTAATCGTTGCCGGGCAAGCGGTCTGGCCATGCATTAAGATTAGTCCGACATCCGTTCTGAGCGCCGCCGTCCAGTACCCCGAGTTACTTTCCGCCATGGCTCGTAAAGTCGTTAATCGCAAAGAATTACGCGCAGAAGCCGAAGCTGCGGAGGCGCTCGCCGCGGCGGGAGAGTTAGTCGACGCCGAGGGGAAAAAAGTCAAGGCAAAGGCGGCAAAAAAAGCCCCTGCCAAGCGCAAGAGCCGCGCCAAGACCCAGGAAGTCGAACGCCGCAAGCTGTTCTGGGGAGTCTTCAATCAGGCCCTCAAGCGGGTCGCCCTATTCGACCACACGCAGCGCAAAGCCGCCGAAACCAAAGCCGCGGAGCTGTCGACCGGCGGCAAGAGCCCGCACTTCGTCATGAAGGTGAAGGAAGCGATCACCGAGTAGCTGCTCGGCGGCTTACGTTGGCTCTCGCTCGCCGGATTTTAGCGCAATGCATGGAGTGTAAGCCGGGCAATTTCTGCGCGCGGACGGCGGACGGTTGAATCGAGCCGCAGGGCAGGCGAGAATGCGACAAGTGTGCAGCCGCTCCGCATGAGCAGTGCTCGCACCTTCCCGCCTTTCGCATCTCTCTCCCGCGAGAACTCTCGATGGTTCGTTTGCTGTCCATGGGTCTCTGGTCGTGCCTCGTCTCGTGCTGCCTGGGCTGGGCCGGTTCGCTCAACGGGGCGGAGCCGCTAAAGCTGCAGAAGGGGGACCATGTGGTCCTCGTCGGCAACGCTCTGGCCGAGCGGATGCAGTATTTCGGCAACTTTGAGACGGCGCTGCACAGCCGGTTCCACGACCACCAGCTGGTCGTCCGCAATCTCGGCTGGTCGGCCGACGAAATCAAGCTCCGGCCACGGTCGAAAGATTTCCGCGACCACGGTCACTTGCTATCCGACCACAAGCCCAACGTGATCCTGGCGTTCTGGGGCTTCAACGAGTCGTTCGCCGGACCGGCGGGTATCGCGCGTTTCGAGGCCGACCTGGCGGAGTTTCTAAAGGCGCCGCAGAACATCGACAACTTTTCGACGGCCCGCAGCAACTGGGACCGGACTGCCGACAAACAACTCGAATTGCCCAAGCTCGAGTCGCTGCGCGAGATCGTTCTCGTCTCGCCGATTGCCTTTGAGAATCTCGGCACGCCGACGCATCCCGATGGCAAGGCGCAGAACGAGAATTTGAAGCTCTACACCGAGGCGATGGGGCGCGTCGCGAAGGCCCACGGCGTGAAGTTTGTCGATCTGTTCACGCCAACACTGGCGGCGATGCAGTCGAGCGACAAGAAGATGACGTTCAACGGCGTGCACCTGAACGAGCATGGCGACCAAGTGGTCGCCGACTTGCTCGACAAAGCTCTCTTCGGCTCGCCGTCTGACTTTCCCGTTGCCAATCCAGAGCAGTTACGCGCCGCCGTCAACGAAAAGAACCAACAGTTCTTTTACGACTACCGCGCCGTCAACGGCTTTTACATCTATGGCGGGCGGAAGTCGCCGTTCGGCATCGTCAATTTTCCCGCCGAATTCGCCAAGCTGCGGAAAATGATTGCCGTGCGGGATCAGCGAATTTGGGACATTGCCCAGGGGAAAACGGTTCCCGACGCAATCGACGACAGCGGCACTGGCGAAATCCCGCGGATTCCGACGAACTTCGACCGGCCGATCACGATCACCACGCCGGCCGATGCCCTGAAGCAGTTCAAACTTCCGGAGGGCTACGAAATCAACTTGTTCGCTTCGGAAGAAGAGTTTCCGAACATGAAGGATCCGGTCGCGTGTGCGTTCGACGCCAAGGGGCGGATGTGGGTTTCGACAATTCCCTCGTATCCGCACTACCTGCCAGGCACTCCGCCCAACGACATGATCCTGATCTACGAGGACACCGACGGCGACGGCAAGGCCGACAAGGAGACTGTGTTCGCCGACAAGCTCTACATCCCCGCCGGCTTTGAACTGTGGAACGGCGGTGTGATCGTGGCCCAGCAGCCGAACCTGGTGTTTCTGAAGGATACCGACGGCGACGACAAGGCCGACTCGCGCGAGATCCTGCTAGGCGGCTTCGACTCGGCCGACTCGCACCACGCGATCAGTGCCTTCACGTTCGATCCGGGCGGAGCGCTTTATTTCCAGGAAGGGACGTTCCACCACTCGCAGGTCGAAAGCCCCTACGGGCCGACGCGGCTGGTGAACGCCGGCGTCTTCCGCTACGAACCGCGGACCGACAAGCTGGGGGTCTTCGTTTCGTACAACTTTGCCAACCCCTGGGGACACATTTTCGACCGCTGGGGACAGAGCATCGTGGCCGATGCTTCGCCGGGCTTCAACTACTTCGCCGCAGCCTTCTCGGGCGATATCGACTATCCCCACAAGCATGGCGAACTGAAGCAGATTCTGACCAAGCAGTGGCGGCCGACCTGCGGCTGTGAGTTTGTGACCAGCCCCAACTTCCCGGACGAAGCCCAGGGGAACTACCTGCTGAACAACTGCATCGGGTTCCAGGGAGTGTTGCAATACAAAATGCGGGACGATGGCGCGGGGGTGCACGGCGACCCGGTCGAGCCGCTCCTGTCGTCGAGCGACCCGAGCTTTCGCCCGGTCGACATCGAGTTCGGTCCCGACGGTGCGCTGTACCTTTGCGACTGGTTTAATCCGCTCGTGGGCCACATGCAGCATTCGATCCGCGATCCGAATCGCGATCACGCCCACGGCCGCATCTGGCGGATTCGCTACGCCAAAAAGCCGCTGGTCACGCCGCCGAAGATCGCCGGCGAGCCGGTGCCGGTGCTGCTCAACTTGCTGGCGACGGCGCCAGACGACCGGACGCGGTACCGCGTCCGCGGTGAACTGTGGGAGCGGCCGGCCGCCGAGGTAACGAGCGAGGCTAGCAAGTGGCTCGCCGGCCTCGACAAGAACGACGCCAATCTCGAGCACCACAAGCTCGAAGCACTTTGGCTCCATCAGGCACACGATGTGGTGAACCAGCCGCTGCTCAAGGAGCTGCTCCGCTCGCCCGAACCGCGGGCTCGCGCGGCCGCCACACGCGTCCTCTGCTACTGGCGCGACCGCGTGCCGCAGCCGATCGAACTCTTGCGAGCGCAGGTGGCCGACGACAATGCCCGCGTGCGGCTGGAAGCGGTGCGGGCGCTCAGCTTCTTTGACAGCCAGGAAGCGATCGACGCGGCTGTCGAAGTGCTCATCTACCAAACCGAGCCTGACGCCTACGTCGACTACGTCTTAAAAGAGACGACCAACACCCTCGAACGCCGCGTGAAGGCAGCGAAATAGAGCGGAGGTGGGACGGAGGTCGGTTAACCCCGGCCACCAGGCCGGAAGTCGGCAACGCCACGATTTCCAAGTAACCCATGACAAGTGACCAGTGACCAGTGACGAATGACACCTGACTACACCTACGCCGACCTGGCGAAGATGATCGACCACTCGCTCCTGCAGCCCACGCTGACGCGGGCCCAGCTGGAAGCGGGCTGCCGGCTGGCGCTGGCTTACGACGTGGCGAGCATCTGCATCCTGCCGTACTACGTGTGGCACTGCGCCGAGATGCTTCGCGGCAGCGGCGTCCGGGCCAGCACGACGGTCGGTTTTCCGCACGGCGGGCACGCCACGCGGATCAAGAAGATCGAGGCCAAGGAAGCCCTGGCCGATGGGGCCCAGGAGCTCGACATGGTGGTCAACATCAGCGCCGTCCTGTCGCAAGACTGGGACTACGTCCGGCAAGATATCGCCGCGGTGATCGAAGTCGCGCACGACGCCGGGCAGAAGGTCAAAGTGATCTTCGAGAACTGCTACTTGCAGGACGAACACAAGATTCGCCTTTGCGAGATTTGCGGGGAACTGGGGGCCGACTGGGTGAAAACGAGCACCGGCTACGGCACCGGCGGCGCGACGATGGCGGATCTCGCTCTGATGCGCAAGCACTCACCCCCGCATGTGCAGGTGAAGGCGGCCGGCGGCGTCCGCGATCTCGACACATTGCTGGCCGTGCGGGCCCTGGGCGTCACGCGCTGCGGCGCCAGCCGTACGGCCGAGATGCTCGGCGAAGGCCGCCAGCGGCTGGGCCTGCCGCCGATCGAAGTTCCCACGACCACGCCCGTGGCTTCCGCACCCGGTTACTGAGTCACAGGCGGGACGGCCCGAGCCTGAGTCGACGGCCTGAGGGTGATCTCGCTGGCGACGCTTAGCGCACAAAAC
>JALORD010000068.1 GCA_025459145.1 Pirellulaceae bacterium
GCCGGCGACCGACGCGCCCTTTTGAAACTCGACCGCCTGGCTGGCAACCTCCCGGCCGTCGACCCACAGCCGGACACGGGCTGGCTCCAACGTCATCGCCAGATGGTGCCACTTGCCGTCGACGACCGCGGTCTCGGAGCGGACATGGTCGGGCTGGCAACCGGGCAGATACGCCGTGAGCGTGCCGGTCCCCGCCATCGTGAACAGCTCCCAGTGCGTCGCCGAGCTTTTCGGTTCGTTGGCGACGAGGATGTTATAGCCCTGCGGGCTGTCGAGCCGGGCCCAGCACTCGACCGAGATCGGCGGCTGCCTGTATCGCTCGTGGCCGGCAACCACCAAGCCGCCGTGCCGCGCGTCAAGCGCCTGGCCAAAACGGCCTTCGCCGAGCTGTGGCTCGACGGCCTTATCCGACTTCGAGGGTGTGGCAGCGGGAACGGGCGTGCGGGGCTTGGGCTTCGGGCCGGCCACTTCCCCGCGAAGCTGTTTTAAGAGCCAGTCGAGGCCGTCCAGGTTATCCTGCAGGCGCTCTTCGGCGTCGTCCTGTGTGTGGCCCAGAATGCCGATCGGGCCGCGATAGCCGCTGGCCGCGATTGTTTTGAGCAAAGACAGATCAAGGTCGCCCTGCCCCAGCGGCAGGATCTTTTGTCCCCGCCGTTCGCCGTCGGGCATCATGCCGTTGAGGTTGAGGCATACGAGGTGTGGCAGCATTTTCGGGAGCAGCTCCCCGAACCTCTCCAAGTGGTCGTGGCCGTGATGCTGGTTGTAGACGATACCGACGTTCGGCAGCTTCAGCTCGTCGATGATCGCGATCTGGTTTTCGGGCTCGCCAAACCAGCCGCCGTGGTTGTAGAGGGCAACCGAACAACCGATCTTGGCCGCGGCCTCGGCGATCGGTCGAATGCGGGCCGCTTCGGCCATAACGCGGGCCGTTTGCTCGGCGTCCGACTTCGTCGGCTCGCCGCCGCCGGTAACCCACAGCTGAGCTCGGATCTTGTGACGTGCGAGTACGTCGAGAATGCCGCGAGCCTCATCGTTGAGCGCGCCGGGGAACCACCAGGCCGTGAGCTCAATTCCCTGTTTTTTCAAGGCCGCGACTTCGGCATCGAAGGTCGGAATGTGCTCGGCCCGGTAATCGTAGGCAAACTTCATAAAGCCAAGCTTCTTGAGCATGGCCGCCCGCTCGACCGGACCGCGCTTCTGACTATCGAACGGCACGATGCACCAGGCGACGAGGTTGTCGCGGGCGAAGAGCTGCTCGTGGGCGGGCTGCTGCTGAGCAATTGTGACGGAAGGGGCGAAAACTACGCCAGTCGCGAACAGCGCGATCCCCAGTATCGAAAACCGTGGCACGAAAACCCTCCTCAGAAACTGATCGCGGCGCTGTCTACTATTTGCACGCGCGAAACGCCGCGGTGCAACGAGCTACCTGCCAATCATATCTCGAGCACGCGATCGCGAGCGACCACTGGCCAGCGATCGACTAGCCGGCCGCCGGAAATCACATAAACCTGCTGGTGCAGGGCGGTCGTCGGGCAGATGTGTTTGGGAATGGCCCACAGGGCGTCCCCCGGCGTGAACCGTTCCGCCGCGCTCGTTTCGATCACCAGGTGTTCTTCGTTCTGCAGCACCGGTTTGGCGTCGGGCAGTTCGGGAAAGCGGACGCGGTTGGTGAGCGGGTTCTCCGAGGCGACCGCCTTATAACCCAGATCGAGCGTGATCCGGTCCGGCGTCGGCCGGCTGATCACCCGCGCGAGCAGGAGGGCGGCGGGCTGAAACACCAGATCGGGAAATGCATCGCCGTAGCCGTAATCGTGAAAGATCGTCGTTCCGGGACTTAGCTCGATTGCCGGGTCGTCGATCGTCGCAAAGATGGGAAACGACGCCGTCCCGCCAGCGACGATCTTCGGCACGGACAGCCCCGCCGCGACCAGTTCGTCGCGAAACCGGGCGGCAGGTTCCCAGACAGCCAGTACTGCGGTCCGCCGTTCAGCAACGTCCCTTTGGTGGTTGTGCCCGTCGTAGAGGTGCAAACCGCCCGCAACGATTCCCGGCAAATGGGCGATCTGGCGATAGAGTTCAAAAGCCTGCGGGCCAAGCGAAACTCCGGTTCGGTGGAGTCCCGTATCGACATCGAGCAGCACGTCGATCGATTGGCCCGCCGCTGCCAGCGCCGAGGAGAGCTGCGCAAGCGGCACCGGATGATCGGCGGTCACTGCCAACTTCACGCTTGGAAACGTCTGGGCGAATCGCACTACCCGCCCGATGTTCGGCCCGACGATGTTGTAGGCCAGGAAAATATCCTCGACGCCGGCCCGGGCCAGCATCTCGGCCTCGGCGATCGTCGCCGCCTTGTGCCGCGTGATCCCGAGTGCTTGCTCGAGCGCGATCACGGCCGGCATCTTGTGCGTCTTGCAGTGCGGCCGCAGCCGATCCGCCGATCCGGCAACGCGCAGCATGCCGGCCAGATTCTGCTCGACCAGATCACGAAACACGACGAGGCCGGGAGAGTAGATTTCCGAGAGGTCGGCGATTGTGTAGCGAGAGTCGAGCACGGTAGGGATTGGAAGGCTGAGGTCAGAAGTCAGAAGTCAGGGCTGCGCTTTGAGCCACTGGATGGCTTGGGGAATCCCCTGATCAATCATCGAGTCGTAGTGGTCACCCGTCGGGACGGTGGCCAGCGTCGCGTCGGTGCCTTGCGTCTTCAAGGTCTGAGCAAAGGCCCGCGAATCGGCAATTTCACAAGTCTGGTCATCTTCGGCATGAAACAGGAACGCGGGGCACTTGATCCGCGCCGCGTGGGTCCTGGGGCTGCTCTGTGTGACAAAGTCGACAGCTTCGGGCAAAACGAACGAAACGAGTCGCAGCCGCTGCCCAAACCACTTTGGTAAGTCGGTTGCCGGAGCATACGCAATCACGCCCGCCAGCCGCGGCTCATGCGCCGCAAACAGAAGTGCATGGCTGCCGGCCGAACTATGCCCCGCGGCATAGATCCGTGCGGGATTGATTTCAGGCACACGCGTCGTCGCAAACTCGATCGCATTGCGGGCGTTAACGAGCCCCGCGCGAGACGCCTGGAAGGCATCGAACGCTTCACGCATCTCCTCGGGCTCGTCTCCCCAACTGGGACCATCCAGTTCGTAGGCGATCACCGCAAAGCCGGCCTTCACGTAGGGGATATGCTCAGGCCAATCGGCTTCACTGACTTGCATCCCGCTGAGAAGATTGCTCCCGGCCCCCGTGATCAAGATGCACGAAAGCGACTGCGGCGCGTGCTGTCCCGCGGGCAAATACAAGTTCAGTGTGCCGCCATGACCGGGCGGATTGTAGTAACCGCCCGTCGTGTCGTCGGTTGTGCCCTGAATCTCGATTTGCGCCAGCCGCACGCCCGGTTCGATCTCCGCGAAATCCTTCTCGCCAAATGCCGGAATGGGCACGTCGGCATAGGTCAGTGGTTCCCGAGCGGCTGCCGAAGCCACGGGGGGACGCGATAGGTACGCGATCCCGCCGCAGCACGCGAGGGCGAGCAAAAGTCCGCCGCCCCCTACGATGCCGCCGATGATAAGCAGCCAATTGGGGCCGCTTTTGGGCGGAGCAGGAGGATAGAACGAATTGTTCGGGTACGGAGCATTGCTCGGATACGACATGAGGCGTGCCGCCAAAGAAACCGGGATTTCAAACTCACCAAGACGCCAGACTATATCCGTTCCAGCACCGTCGCGATCCCCTGCCCCAGGCCAATGCACATCGTCGCGATGCCGAGGCTCGCGCCTCGGTCGACCATTGCATTGACGAGCGTCGTGGCGATCCGGGCGCCGCTAGCGCCCAGCGGATGGCCAATGGCGATCGCCCCGCCTCGGACGTTCACCTTTTCCGCGTCGAGCTCCAGCATTCGGATGCAAGCCAGCGCCTGGGCGGCAAAGGCCTCGTTGAGCTCGACCAGATCGATGTCAGCCAGAGTCAGCCCCGCCCGCTTCAGTGCTTTTTGGACAGCCGGTACGGGACCGGTTCCCATCACGCTAGGTTCCACACCGGCCACGGCGGTCGCTCGCACGGCTGCGAGCGGAGTCAAACCCAGCGACTTGGCCTTGCCGGCCGACATCACCAGCATCGCCGCCGCGCCGTCGTTCAGCGGCGAGCTGTTGCCGGCGGTGACCGTCCCCACCTTAGGCATGAACGCGGGTTCCAGGGCGGCTAATGCCTCGAGGCTGGTATCGGGCCGCACGCACTGGTCCCCCGTGGCCAGAAAGCGATTGCCCGCTTCATCGCGGGCAAAGTGCGGCACGATCTCGCGGGCAAACTCGCCGGCAGCATGAGCCGCCGCGGCCCGCTGGTGGCTCCGGAGGGCAAAGGCATCCTGATCGGCCCGCGAGATCGACTGGGTCTGCGCCAGGAACTCGGCCGTCACTCCCATCATCAGCGCAGCTTTGCTGGTGCGGGCATACAACTTCGGGTTGATGTCGAGGCCGTGATCCATCGGCAGATGCTGCATGTGCTCCATCCCGCCGACGATCTGCACGTTTTCGTACCCGGCAGAAATCGCGTGGGCCGCCTGGTTCAAAGCCTGCAGGCTGCTGCCGCAGAGTCGATTGACCGTCGCCCCGCCCGTTTCCATCGGCAGGCCGGCCAGGAGCACGATGCCGCGAGCGGCATTCAGCCCCTGTTCGCCCGTTTGCTGCGTGTTCCCCAGGATCACATCCTCGATTTCACCCGGATCGATCCCGGTCCGCTCGACGAGCGCCCGCACGCAGTGGGCCGCCAGATCATCGCTTCGCACGTCGCGGTACCAGCCCCGCTCGCCATGCGCCCGGCCAATCGGGGTCCGAACGCAGTCGACGATCACCGGTGTGTTGTCGTTGATGCGGCTCATGCGGCACCTCCTTGCGGATAGAACGTCTGCCCCTTCGCGGCCATCTCGAGAAGCATTGGCGTCGGCGTGAACCGCGGTCCCAGTGGCTCCAGAGGCTTGATCAACTCGACCAGCTGCTTGGCCCCAATCCGATCGGCCCAGAATAGAAGCCCTCCCTGAAACGGCGGGAAGCCCAGACCAAAAATCAGCCCCAGATCCACATCGCGGACATCACGCACGATCCGGTCGGCCAGCATCCGCGTCGCTTCGAGCAGCATCGGCAGGAACAGGCGGTGCGTGATCTCGTCGCGCGTGAACGTCCGCTCGCCGCGGCGATAGTTGCCGACGAGCTTCTGCACGGCAGGATCTTCTTCGGGGCGGCCCTTTTTGTTTTGGTAGCTGAAGAATCCCTTGCCAGACTTCTGCCCCAGCCGCCCTTGTTTGACCATCGCGGGGACGAGCGGCGAGGAGACGATCCGGTCGGGAAACGCCTGATACATGGTCATGCCGGCATATACCGCCGTGTCGAGGCCGACCAGGTCGTAGAGCGTGATCGGTCCCATCGGCATTCCAAAGGCCACGGCTGCCCGGTCAATCTCTTGAATCGACGCCCCATCGAGCAAGAGCTCGATCGCCTCGTTCATATAAGGAAACAAGAGCCGATTGACGAGGAACCCCGGCCCATCGCCCACGACGATCGGCGATTTGCCGATTCGCTTAGCAAAGGCGACCGCGGTGGCGACCGTCTCGTCGCTCGTCGCCTCGCCGCGGATCACCTCGACCAGCTTCATCCGTCGTACGGGATTAAAAAAGTGCAGTCCGCAGAAGCGGTCCGGCCGACGGAGCCCCTTGGCCAGCCGCGTGATCGGAATTGTCGACGTATTACTGGCCAGAATGGCATGTTCCCCGAGGAGCGGCTCGAGGTCGGCGTACAGCGCTCGCTTGGCGTCTTCCTTTTCAACGATTGCCTCAATCACCAAATCCGCCCGCGCCAGGTCGCTGGCTCGCGGCGTGGCCGACAAGAGCGGCGCGAGCGACAGGGCCTTGGCCGGATCGGGCCCCTTGATCTTCCGGTCGTACGCGGCTTCTTCGATGACTTGCCGCGCGCCACGGGCCAGGGCCTCGGTGTTCGCATCGGTCAACTGCACCGGGACCGATCCCTTGAGCGTGGCCGCGGCGATGCCGGCCCCCATGATCCCGCTGCCGATGACGCCGACGGAACCAATCGCTTGGGCCGAAACGTCCTTCCGGTCGAGGCCCGTATCGCGCTTGTTCCGGTCGGTCAGGAAGAATACGTTGATCAGCGCCGCATTGACCGGGCTGCCGAACAACTCAGCCATCCCGGCGGCTTCTCTCTCAAGAGCTTCTTCGGCCGGCAGCATCGAGGTCTCGAGCATCAGCTCAAGGGCGGCACTGGGCGCGGGATACTTCCCCTTCGTTTCCTGCTGGATGACGGCCGCAGCGGTCGCGCCCAGGAACCCCAGCTCCGTCATGTTCACATCCAGCGGGCGACTCCACCGCTGGCGGTCTTGTTCGTACTGTTTGGAAGCCTGCTCGGCCCGAATCAGGCGAATCGCCGCGGGCAACAAATGTTCCGCCGGCACGACATCGCTGGCGAGGCCAAGCTTGTACGCCTCGACGGCCGAAATGCTTTGACCACTCGTAATCATCTCCACGGCATTGGCCAGACCCACGATCCGCGGCAGACGGACCGTTCCGCCCCAGCCCGGATAGAGCCCGAGCTTCACCTCGGGAAAACCGATCTCGGTCTTCGCCTGGCTCGACATCACTCGCCGGTCGCACCAACAGGCGAGCTCCGCTCCGCCGCCGACACATATGCCATCGATCGCAGCGACCGTCACCAGCGGCAGTTCCGACAGCCGGGCAAACAGCGTCTGCCCGCGGCGGCACATATCGACCACTTCGCTCTTCGGAGCACCGAGCGAGGCCAGGAACTCGCGGATGTCAGCCCCGGCGATGAACGTGCCGGGCTTGCCCGACTGGATGACGAGACCCGAGAGGTCCTTGCGCTGGGCCAGTTCGTCAAGCAGCGAGGCCAGTTCGTCGAGGACCACCCGAGACAGGATGTTGGCCCCTTTGCCCGGCAAATCGAACGTGATCAGTGCCACGTCCGGTTCGGGAAAGGAGAGGGAGAGAGATTTTGCCATGAAGCTTTACTTCCTCAAGCCGGAGTAGCGATCCTGCCTGCATGCTAACGGGGTCAGGGGCGAGGGGAAAGAACCGGCGCTTCTCGCCGCCGGTCTCGTCAGCCGCTGTCAGAATTCGTGAGCGGCGAGTATCATACCCGGTTTTCCCTCCCTCGCTCGATTCGCACGCCCCCCGCCCATGAAAGCGATCGCCGTCACTCCCGGCAAACCCAACAGCGTCCACCTCGAAGAGATCCCGCGCCCCAGCGTCGAAGACATTCCAGACGGCAAGGGCGTGCTGGTCAAAGTGCTCAAGGTCGGCGTCGACGCGACCGACCGCGAGATCAACGACGCACTGTATGGCAACGCGCCGCCGGGGTTCGACTACCTGGTCCTGGGGCACGAGTCGTTCGGCATCGTGGAGGCCGTCGGGCCGAATGTTCGCCGCGTAAAGCCGGGGGACTACGTCACGGCCACCGTCCGCCGCCCCGGCGGGTCGATCTACGATCTGATCGGCACCAACGATATGACGAGCGAAGAGACCTACTACGAACGGGGAATTAACCTGCGGCATGGCTTCCTCACCGAGTACTTTGTCGACGAGGAGGAGTACATCGTCCGCGTGCCGCAAGGGCTCAAGCACTTGCACGTGCTGATGGAGCCGATGAGCTGCGCCGCCAAGGCCGTGCACCAGGCCTATGAGGCCCAGCGGCGGATGCGAGTCTGGCGGCCGCAGCGGGCGTTTGTGCTGGGGGTGGGACAGATCGGCCTCTTGGCTACGCTCGTCCTGCGGCTGCGGGGGCTCGAGGTGTTTGCGTTTGCCCGCAGCCCCTCGGGAACCCTCAACAGCCAGATCGTCGAGGGGCTCGAAGCGACGTATGTCAGCACGACGGAAACACCTCCCGAACAAATCATTGAAAAGATCGGCAAGGCCGACCTGATCATCGATGCTACGGGGAGCAGCCACATGGCGTTCAATGCCATGCGCTACCTGGGGCACAATGGGGCGCTCGTCTGGACCAGCATCACAGGCGCCGATCGCCAGCACGAAGTCCCCTCCGACAAGATCAACATCGACTGGGTACTCGGCAACAAACTGCTCCTGGGAAGCGTGAACGCCAACCGCGAGCACTTCGAGATGGGGATCAAGGACCTCGCCCTGGGTGAAATGATGTACCCCGGCGTGATCGGCCGCATTCTAACCAATCCGGTTGACGGTCTCGACAACTACCAGGAGATGATGCGGCTCCTCGTCGAAGAGAAGTCGGCGCTCAAGGTGTATATGAACGTGGCCGGATAAGGTCCCTGAGCGCGCCTGGATGCATCGGGTGGTAAGCGAGGCGTCCCCGATGGCGGAACTCAAGTACGACATCATCCCCGAGAACGCCCCCCGCTTTGCGGCCGATATGGTCGTCACGGCGAAGAAGTACTTTGAGGCGACGCTCGACTATTCGGAGGACAGCCTCGAGGAAGTCGAGCGGATCGTGGGGGGATTTCATGAGGAAGGCCTCGCCCTGGACGACGTTGCCGCCACGCTGTTCGGTCTGGGCTGCTATGTCGGGGAAGTATTTGTCAGGCAGGCGGGTGGGACCTGGCGGGCCGCGACGCAGGAAGAGATTGAGAATCACTACGGAGTGCCGCTGATTGTGGTGCTCAGCGACAGCCTGACCGCGAACCCGATCGGTAAAATTGATCAAGCGGCTCGAAGAGGGGGATGAACACAACGTCCCCTACTTCTACCGCGCCATGTGCCGCGCGGCGCTCGAAGACGCTCCTCCCCGCGACTCCTGGTGGCGACGCCTGCTGCGAAGAATCTGGCCCACCTGACATGCTCCGGGAAGTGAACGACGTCCCGCCTGTCGCTCGGGGGGAATGGAAAGCCGCGCGTGTTCCACGGGTCAGCGGCGGCGGTCGAGGCCTGTCGATGCCGTCCTCGATATTGCGCCGGCCGATGGCCAGGGCCGTGGCGTGAGGCGGCTACCCCGCCCGGCGGCGCGCGCGGGACGCGTGCCGGATTTGTCCCCAGTGTGGTCCGCGTAAGATCGGTTCGGCCAATGCCGGCTCGGACGAAGAGGGCCTTGGACCCACGGAGCCATCCGCCGCACCGTCCCAGCGATGCGTGGCAATCGCCACCAGCACGCGTTCGGCCACGTCGAGTGCTCGTCGCCCGTCGCGACCGCTCACACTCACCTCGCCGGTGTGCTGCACGGCGGCGATGAATTCCCGCTGCTCCTGGAAAATCGCGTTTGACTCTTCGACGGGCAAATCCACAATCGGCAGAAACTCGGTCGACAGCTTGGCGACAAGCTCGGCCCGCTCGGCCGGCGCAAGCGTATTGACGTCAACATCTCCCGCCAGAACTCGTTCGCTCGGGTGCATCACCCGAGCCTGGCGAGCACCGAAATCGATCGACGCGATCCGGTCGTGGGCGACGACCTGCATGCGCCGAGCTGGTTCCATCGCCACGCGTGACGCGGAAAAGTTGGCCACGCAGCCGCCGGCGAACGTCAGGCGAGCCTGGGCCCAATCTTCGTTCGGTCCGAATACTGCCGCACCGAGCGCCTCGACCCGCGAGACTTCGTCGTCGACGAGCGATAGAACGATATCGATATCGTGAATCATGAGGTCCAGGACGACCCCCACATCGGTCGAGCGGCAGGTGAAGGTTCCGGCGCGGACCGCTTCGATGTATTTGGGTTCGCCCAGGTGCGGGCGGGCGGCGACAAAGGCCGGATTGAATCGCTCGACATGGCCGACTTGCAGCACCAGATTGCGGGCCGCGGCCTCTCGAATCAGATCGTCCGCATCGCCCACATTGAGCGTCATCGGCTTCTCGACGAAGACGTGAACCCCTTGGGCCAGTAGCTCCGCGGCCACCGCATGGTGATGTCGGCTCGGCGTGGCGATAATTGCGGCGTCGATCTGGCCGACCAGTGCGATAGGATCCGCGAAGGCCGTACACGCCAGTTCGCCTGCGACCGCTTCGCGAGCCGTGTCGACGGGGTCGACGATGCCGACCAATCGGGCGCCTGGCTGTTGCGTTAAGAGTCGGGCATGAATTCGCCCCAAATGTCCGACGCCGATCACCGCGACTCGAACCTCGTTCACGCCGCCCTCCTGCGATCCCGGCCGCGACCGTTGCGGCCTTCGTGCTGGTTCTGGAGAAAACTGAGCAAATGGTTGACCGGCGGCAACAGCATGTCGGCCGACCGCAGCATCTCACGGGCGTGGTCGAGCCCAACCTTCGACCGATAGATCAGCCGATGGGCCTCGCTCAGCGCCTGAATCGCGTCGGCAGAAAACCGGTTCCGCTTGAGGGCCACAATGTTGATGCACCGCGGCCGCGAGGGGTTCCCCTCGGCCAGCATGTAGGGCGGCACATCGTGCAGCACACGGCTGAGTCCGCCTGTGAAGCTGAAGCTGCCGATCGTCGAGAAGTGGTGGACCGCCACACCTCCCGAGATCGTCGCGTCGTCGTGTATGTGTACGTGCCCGCCGAGGAGCGTGGCATTGGCCATGATCACCCGGTTGCCGATCCGGCAATCGTGGGCGATATGACAACCTCCCATGACGAAGCAGCCGCTGCCGATCGTCGTCAGGCCGTCTTCCTTTTCGGTCCCGCGATTGATCGTCACTCCCTCGCGAATCAGGTTGTGATCGCCGATCACCACCTGCGTGTCGCTGCCCCGATAGCTGATGTCTTGCGGTTCGCAGCCTATGACCGCGCCGGGATAGATACGATTCTCTTCGCCGATCGTCACGCGGCCGGTGATCGTCACGCTGTTGATCAGCACAGTGCCGCGGCCGATGCGGGCCTGCGGACCGACTACTGAGAACGGCCCGACCACGACGTCGTCCTCAAGCTCGGCACGCGGATCAACTGCCGCGCGGGGATCGACTTGGGTGGCCATGGAAAGTTCGTGGTAAGTGGTATGCCGCCAGCAATCAGGCAGTGCGCCGCAAGCCTTCTTCCAGCCGGCCTTCCACAAGCAGCATCCGCACCAGTTCGGCATTGAGCCGGTGGCCGCTCTTGTGGGCGATAATCTGACCGACCAGGTCGCAGCCGGCTAGCGCCAGATCGCCGACCAGGTCGAGCGCTTTGTGCCGCACGCATTCGTTCTCGAAGCGGGGCTCGTTGTCGATCGGACCGGTGTCGTCAAACACCAAAAGGTCCTTGTTCGTGACGCGCGTGCCGAGGCCGCGGCTCTTCAGCCAGTCGGCTTCTTCCTGCAGGATGAACGTGCGTGCCGCGGAGAGTTCGGACGCGAACGACTGCGGCGTGACCGTCAGTTCGATCGTTTGCCGGCCGATGGGGCTTTCATTGCCGTAGTCGAGCCGGTACTTGAGCGACAGCGAGTTCGACTTCGTGGGCCGCGCTTCAACCCAGCAGTCGTCGTTGCCGACCCGCGTGACGTCGGTCACGATGAGCCGCGCACGCGGCGCCGGTTGTTCGACGATGCCGGCCGCCTGGATGGCCTCGACCAGCGGCTGACACGAGCCATCGAGGCCCGGCATTTCGCTGGCGCTGGCCCGCACTTCGCAATTGTCGATACCCAGGCCGAAGAGTGCGGCCAGGATGTGTTCGACCATTTCGACTTGCGCGCCGCCCGCCGCCAGCGTGGTCCGCCGCGGCTGTTCGATGCGCTGCCGGACCGTGGCCGGAATCCTGCGCGCAGGCTCGAGGTCGGTTCGCACGAAGGCGATGCCGGTCGACGGCCCTGCGGGGCGCAATTCGACGGTCACATCGCGGCCGCTCCAGTAGCCGAATCCGGAGACGCTGCACGGGGCGGCCAGGGTCCGTTGGTTTCGCAAGGGAGTCGTCAAAGGTGCACAGCTCTGTAGCTAGAAGATCAATCGACACGCAACTTGCCGAGCGGCTGGGCTCGACAAGGAATGGTTGCCGTGGCAGTCAACCGGTTGTTCGTTCTCTGTGGGCTGTCCGCAGATTTCAGCAAGCAGCCCGAGAGAAATCTGCCCAGCTAGTAGTTCTTGCGGGCGCCCGGAATCTGGGGCTGAGCGACTCGGCCAGCGGGACCGCCGCCATTGGCTGCCGCTGCGGCCGGCGTGCCGGTCGGGCTTGGCGGTGCAGCGTTCGGATTGAACGGCCGACGGTTCAGGTCTTCGAGAATCGGAATCGTGATCTCGAGACCCTGGTGGTAGACCACCGCGCGGTTCACTCCCTGCAAAACGCTGGCCCGATCGCTCTCTTTCATCTCATCGCGGCTGAAGCGGAGCACGAGGCCAATTTTGGCTCGCTGGGCAAAGGTGGTCACACTCTGCTCAATCTCTTGATAAATTCGGAAATAAACGCGCGCTTCTTGTTCCAGAAACTCGCGACGCTTCTGGCCGATCAGAATCTGCAGTTCCGAGTTCACTCGCGCCAAGTCGGCTTCCTTGGTGCGAAACTCGTTGCTGCCGGGCGTAAACTGCTGCAACTCCTCGGCCTTGGCCTTGAGCTTCTGTTGCTCGCCCTTCACGTAGGCCTCGAATTGATCGATGTCCTTCTTGATATCCGCCATCGCGGCATTGAAGCGGTCGTGATTTTTGAAGACGAACGCGATGTCGATCACCGCGACATTCGTCCCGCTCGGCGGCGTGTAACTCGCCGGCTGCGCAACTGCGGGCGCTGCGGGTCGAGCGGCTCCGGGTTGTAGACCGGGCTGCGGCCCCTGCGCCTGGCTGACGCCCGAGAGCGCCGAAAGAACGGAAATACAAGCCGCCGCGGCGGCATACCGGAAAGAAAGTCTCACGCTCGGCACTCCTTGCTTGGTTTGGTCGTCCTGACCGGGGCGCGGCTCGGGTCGAGGTGGCGCGCCGCCCACGTTTGCGGGAAACGTCGCCTCGGCGGCGGGGCCAAGGCGGGCGTATTCTGCCCAAACGCGGCGGATTGGTAAAGAGCAGTCGGCGGGGGGCCTAATTGCACCATGCGGGCATGCCTCCGAACAACAACTCCCGGTCCGATTTCCGCAAATCACGCAGCCACAACAGCAGCCGCCGAACCTCTCGTGCTAGCGGCAGCCGCCGACGCGGCCGCGATTTGCGGTTGCAGGCGGGCCGCCGAAGCTGCCCCCTGCAAAGCTTGTCTATCGTCCGGTCCGTCAAGCTGGGTTGAGTTTTCCGGTCGAATTATCGGTGCCGATTCCGGGGTTTTTTCCGGATTCGGAGTTTACGGTCGCGGCCGCCGGCTGAGCGTTGTTTCCCCTTCGACCGTCTCGGTGCCGCGGCGGACCTTCGTTTTCACTTTGTCCCCGGGCTTAAAACCCGACAGCACGGCCTGGAAATCTTCGAGCGTCACGACTCGCTTTTCACCGATCTGCAGGAGCACGTCGCCTCCCTTGATGCCGGCCGCGGCCGCCGGGCTCCCGTCAGCGACCATTTCGAGCAGCACGCCGTCTTTTTCGGGATTGGGATAGGCTGGCATGCTGCCGAAGTACGGACGATCCGCCGCCGAAGCATCGGCCACCTGAATTCCCTCGACCTTTTTGATGTCGATATAGCTGGGCCGTGCCTCGCTGGCATCGGTCGCCTGGATCACGTCGACGAGCATATCGGTAATGCGCCGCATCCCCTCGATGTTGAGCTTGTCCGAGTCGTCGCTCGGCCGGTGATAGTCGGGGTGCGTCCCGGTAAACAGGTGCAGCACGGGGATCTTCTTGCCATAGAAAGACGAGTGATCGCTCGGCCCAAAGCCACCCGGATGCTTGCTCACCGTAAAGCCGTACTTCCCGGCCAGCGCATCGACCAGCGGCTCAAACTCCTGCGCCGTTCCAGTTCCATAGACGGCCAGTTTCTCGTCCTTCAGCCGGCCGACCATGTCGAGGTTGAACATGGCGATCGTCTTTTCGAGAGCAAACCGCGGATTGCGGACATAGTGCGCACTGCCGAGCAGTCCCCGCTCTTCCCCGGTGAACGCCATGAACACAATCCGCCGCTTGGGCTTTTGGCCCGAGGTCGCCAGGCGATGGGCCACCTCGACCAGCGTCGCGGTTCCCGAGGCGTTGTCGTCTGCACCGTTATGAATCGCACTCGTCCAGGGAGCAAGCGAACCCATGCCCCCTTGTCCGAGGTGATCGTAGTGGGCCCCGACGACGATCGTCTCGTCGGCCAGAGGGCCTTCTCCTTCGAGCACGGCGATGACGTTCTTCACCTCGACTTCCTTCCGCACGAGGTTGGCTTCGCCGATCGCCTTGAAGCCCGGAATCTCGGCACTCCGCGGCTTCAGGTCCTCGTCGATCTGCTGCTCGACCGTGGCCAGATCCGCGAGGCCCGCCGCCTTGAGCACCGCGTCAATCGCGCTACGGGTCGCAAACAACACCGGCAGCTTCGTGCGGCTCTCGCCGCCCGCCTGGTCAAACGGCAACGGTTGATCGGCCGCGCCGGCCAATCGCGTGGCGATCTCCGCCGCTTGCTCGGCAAACTTCCGAATTTCGCTGGCCTCGGCGGCCTGCTTATCGGCCGGTGCCTGCGCCAAGCTCTCTTTCAGTCCGGCCAACTTGCCGAGCACATCGCCCAGCAGTTTCACGTCGTCGGCCCGCTTCGTGGCCACTTCAACCCCGTCGTTGACGATAATCAGCCCCGCCGCGCCCCGATCGGCCGCCACCGCGATCTTCCGCACGAACGTGGCGTGTTCGGTATTCTGCAGGCCATTGAAGGGGCTCTTCGCATCCTTCTGCTGCGGCTCCTTGCGAATCACGACGACGACTTTCCCTTTCACATCGAGGCCCGCGTAGTCGTCGTACTTGAAAGCTTCGCCGTTCTGTTTCAGGTCATCGGCGGCAATGCCATACCCGGCGAACACGAGCGGCGCCTCGAACGCACCGCTTCCGCCAGCGGCGAGCGGATTAAAGTCGGTACCGAGCTTCAGCACCGTCTCCCCCTTGGGGCCGACCAGCGTGAGCCGATTCTGCTCGGCGGGGCCCATCTCGGCCGCCAGATTGAGCGTGAACTTCTGAAACGGCGTGCCGTCGAACAGATCCGTTTTGAGCCCCAGATTTGTGAACTCCTCGGCCAGGTGCTCGGCCGCCTTGTCGAGCCCCGCGGTTCCCACGCCGCGCCCTTCGAGCTCGTCCGAGGCTAGATACGTCACCGTATCGCGGAGGCGGGACTCCGACGCGGCTGCCGCTGCGGTCGTCTCCGCCTTGTCGGCTGCGCTGGCTCGATCGAGACCAACATTTCCGGCCCAAACGGCCAGAGCAACAGCCAGCCACAGTTTTCGGAAGGTCGCCTTTCGGAAATTCGCCAGAGGCCACAGCCGCGTCAAATTCGTGCCATTCATCAGGTGGGCTCGCACAACTCAGTTCGATAGGTGGGATCGTGCGGTCTCTTTAAACCGCCCCGAAAGTATAGCAATAACTACGTTCGGCCGCCGGCAAGCGGTTCGCAGGAGGTCCGCCCAATGCGCTAGCGGGCATCCGCATCGCGGGTCTTAGCGATCCAAAATCTCTGCCAGCGCCACCGCCCGATGTTCGCGGGCCGACTGGTAGCAAGCATCGACCAGGGCCATCGTCCGCAGGTTGTCTGCGCCGCCGATCTCCGGCTCGGTTTGGTTCTCCAAAGCGACGAGCAG
>JALORD010000433.1 GCA_025459145.1 Pirellulaceae bacterium
GTGCTGGCATGTTTATGTGAGGTCTTGAGCGGCATTTCCTCTGCCAGTTTTGAGCGTTCAATAGCAGTCTGTGTCTTGGATCAGACGGATGTAGAACTGGGGCAGTTGATGTGCCGCGTGTGGCACACCGCGAAAGAACAAGCACGCCAGAACTACACCAATTCGGTGATTTGACCCTGGCCCCACGAAATCTCCCGCGGAGACCCGCGACATGCGTGAAGAACTCCTCCGATTCATTGAAACGCCCGATCGCGAAACGTTTTTGGCCTTCCGTGCCAAGATCATTGCGTCCGGGGCGTACGAACCGTACTCGGACGAATTCGACAAGGTTGGCGAGCTGTTCGAGCAGGAGAAGTTTCAGGAAGCGCAGGAGATTCTTCGACAAGCCATGGGCAACTTGATGCTCAGCCCGCGAGCGCACCAATACCTGGGCTATGCGCACCACAAGCTGGGCGACAAGCAGCGTGCCGACATGGAGATGATGATCGGAATGGTCTGCGTAGAAGGGATCCTGACCACGGGGGACGGTTCTCAGGAAAGTCCGTACCTTGTTCTGCGGACCTCGGATGAATACGACGTCCTCGAACGCTTCGAGAAGCAACTTGGGCAGCAGTCGCTGCTCCACCAGGACGGCAGGCATTTCGACCGCATCCAGTGCACCGACGGCACGACATACTGGTTCGACATCACGGATGCCTACAACCAGCTGGGGAAGTCGATCGGGGCGTAGAGGGCCCTGCGAGGCGGGAGCCTCACGTCAGTGCGTTACCAGGCGGGAGCCTGGTAACGAGACTTGTGCCAGCCGGCCAATCAGTCCCACCACCAGGCCCGCCGCGGAACTTCGCGTGGCGTGGAGCCGCGGCGCTCGGTGGCGACCGTGCCGTACTCGTCGGTCTGGACCGCCTCCCGGCTGACATACTGGGCCGGATCGACTCGCACTCCGCCGCTCACGCCGGCGACCACATGTTTTTCGGCAATCACCCGGTGGTTGATCACCGAATCGACCTGTGCCGGCGCGGCGCCGAGCGGGATCGCGTAGCCGCCTTCGGGACCAAAGTGCGTCAGGTGCCAGTCTCCTTGGCCGGACAGATCGTGGCTGCGGATCAAAGCCGCCACGAGCGCGAGGTCGCACAAGTTCCGCAGCTCGGCATACACCGGATACTTCACGGCGAGCTGCTCGAAGTGCTTGGTGAACGACTGGGCAAACTTCGCATTGAGGTGGTCGCTCTTGCCGGTAGCCACCCGTTCGCCGCGCTCGGTCAAAAGCTCATTCTCGCTGAGCACCTTCACTCCCGGACCGCGGAGGGCAAAGCCGTCGCGTTCGGGCGTGGCCCGCAGGGCGTTGTAATTCAGCGTGAACCACCAACGCAGGACGTTCATCGGCGGCGGGGCCTCTCCTTTGGCCAGTTCGATCGAATCGAGATAGCTCTCGACGCCGGGCACTCCTTCTTCCAGGCCCATCCCGACCAGCTTCATCCGGTAGTCGGCCTCCACAATCACCCACGCCGCCCGGCTGCGAGGATTGAGGCCCCAGACCTTGATGTCCTGTTTGCCGAGCGCCGAGCGGAGCTCTTCGAGCCACTTGCCGCGCTGTCCCGGCCGCAGCGGCCCAGCCGACCACTTGTCGATCTGAGCGCGAATTGCAGCCAGCCCCGCGTCCGTCGGATCGATCGAGCAGCCGAACTTCGAGTCTTCGCTCCAGGCGTTGCGGAGCACGGTGACCAGATCGTCGAGCTGCACGATGGGACGTCCCTTCTCGACGTCGATCAGCCGCCCCTCGGCATTGCGATGCCAATCGCCGGCCGGTCCCGCGAGGACGATGTCGCCGCTTTCGGGATAGAAAAAGACATACTGGATGCGCGTGAGCCCGGCGAGCGCCTCCATCGCCTCGTCCGGCGGCAGGCCGGCCGCAGCCCGCAACTGCACCTCGCGCTCGAGCCGCGTCAGCGAGATCTTTCGCAGGACGGCAGGCCTCCGCGGATCGCTTCCCGCCGTTGCGATTGCGGCCCGCGTGCGAGCCAGAGCCAGCGAGCGATCGGTCGCGGGATCAAACTTTCGCAGTACGCCCGAGGCGTCGACAAATACACCCGCCGCGAACTCGCTCACGGCACCGGGCCCGCCAACCGCATCCCACGATTCCGGGGCGATCGTCGTTTCAATCAGGTCGATAAGCTGCGTGAAATCGGCCATCGAGCCGCCGCCGCGGGCCGCGCCACCCGTCGGGCCGAACATCTGGTCGAGGGCCCGCTCCCGAGCCAGGTCGCTGCCGATCTCGGCCGTCGTTGCCAGCGAACCGGCTCGTGCGCCAGCCGCCGCCTGTGCTGCCGCAATCTTTCCGAGGAGCGCATCGCGAGCAGCCGCTTCCGGCAGCGCGGTTGCCGCGGCCAGCGCCGGACCAAACTCGCCGGCTGCCAAATGCGCATCAATCTGGGCGGGATCGGCACCACGCGCTGGCGGGTCGCCGAATGTTCCCCAGCCCCCTCCCACGAGCGCAACGAGTGCGCACCACTTCCCGAGAAAACGAACCATGGGCCAAACCTCTTCTCAAAAAAGCCCCTGAGAAGATCGCGAGTCTCTAGTCTCGCGGATCGGCTGCAGGAAAGCAACCGAAAACTGCGGCACACGCGTTGATAGACATCTCTCGCTTTTCCCCTGGGGGAGGGCCGGGGTGAGGGTCCACAAATCGGCCTTAAGCCGGCTTAGCCAGTTTGCCGGACTCGCGCATCTGCTGTTCGATCTCGCTCTTCAGCCGGTCGCCGCTATTGGTCCACTGCTGATGCGGCGGCACGACCACGCCGCAGCTGACGATGAACTGCACCGCCTGGTCGACGGTGATATCGAGCTCGATCGTCTCGCTCTTAGGCACGGTGCAAGTAAAGCCCGTGGCCGGCATCGGCGACGTGGGGACGAGCAGGCTCAGGATTGGCTCGCCGGCGGCGTCGCGAATCTCGCGAAAGCCTTCGCCGGTGACAAAGGCGATCGTCCACAGTCCTTTCCGCCGCCACTCGACGGCGACCACGCGATTAAACGTCACTTCCTGCTCGTTGAAGATGTAGTCGGTAATCTGCTTCACGGCGGCGTAAACGTTCCGCACGATCGGCATCCGGTGGACGATCCCCTCGCCGATGCTCCAGACAAACCGGCCGACGCCGGCCGCCATCAGCTTGCCGGTGAGATAGAGCCCCAGGATGAACACGGCCAGAAAGATTGGCAGCGTTTTGCTTCGCTGCAGGTAACGCAGGTGGACATACGCGTCGTAATACGAATTGGCCGTATTGAGCATCGCCCCCTTGGGGGGGTCGTCGGTCACCGCCGACCAGATCGGCTCGGGAATCCACTTGTTCGTGTCGGCAACACGAACGTAAACCTTCTCCCCCAGGCTGAACCGCGCGGGTATCCCGCCACTGGCCGGCTCGCGTAGTGCTCCTTCCGGAACACCCGTTTTCACATCGCGGATCGACCAGACGATCATCTCGCCGACGAGCTTCTCGCTCGGTACGAGAATGTTCGTGTCGATAATTGACCACGCCCAGATGAACACCACCACCGTGAGGAGCGGCGGCAGCACGACGCCGAGTCCGCGCAGCACGGCCCGGCGAACGGGGTGTAACGGACCGGGAGCAGCAGGGAGTTTTGGAGTGTTCATGGGCAACGTTCCCAGAGTCGACGCGTAATTCTACCACTTGGGATCGACCGGGGCAGGTGCGCGGTTATACGGCAATTGCCGATTTTTCCGCTACTTCATGTAGTTTGCAGCGGTACCGCCGTGCTTGGGCGGCACTTTGCCCGCGGCGCCGCCAGCGATTAGCCTGAAGAGCCAATCGGACAAGGAATCTCCCTGCCGTCATAACGCCGAATCTTCACGTCGAATTCTCATGAACCACGCGACCCTCCCCCTCTCTCGCCGGATCGCGGCATTCGCGGCAGCCGCTTGCCTGTTGTGTGTCCTGGCCTCCGCCGCAGTTCTCGCCCAAGGGTCGAAAGCCGACTATGAGCGGAGCGACGATCTCCGCCGGCTGGTCGAAGGAAAGGTGGCCAAGAGCCGGGTCGAGCCGAGGTGGTTTGCCGATGGGAAGAAGCTCTGGTATCGGCTCGATCTGGGGGCGGGGGGGCGGGAGTTCGTCCTGGTCGATGCTGAGGCGGGGTCGCGGCAGGCTGCCTTCGACCATGCGAAACTGGCCGAGGAACTCGCCAAGAAGCTCGGCAAAGAAGTCGAGGCGGCGAAGCTACCCATCGATGGAATTGAATTCGTCGACCAGGGTGCCGCGGTGCGGTTTCCTGCCGAGGGGAAGCATTGGAAGTGGACGCTGGCGGATGGGTCGCTTGCCGAGACCGAAGCTTTCGAGTTGCCCCGCCCGGCCGGACAGCCGGCAGGCCGCGGCCGGCGCGGCGGACAGGGTCGTGGCGGCCCGCCGCCAGGCGAACGCTCGAACCGCTCGCCCGATGGCCAGTGGTCGGTTGAGGTCCGCGATCACAACCTATTTTTACGTCCGGCGGGTGAATCCGCTGCAAGCGAGTCGCCTGAGGCTGTACAGCTCACCACCGATGGCACCGCCGAGCACTACTACGAAGGCAACGTCCGCTGGGCTCCCGATTCGTCGCGGTTCGTCGACCAACTGCAGCCCAAGCTGCACACGCACGACTACCTGAAGCCGGGCGACCGGATTGCGCAGTCCAAGCCGTGCCTGTTTGAGATTGCGTCGAAGAAGCAAATCCCAATCGACGACTCGCTGTTTCAGAACCCCTGGGACATTTCGCAGCTGCGCTGGTCGGCCGATTCGCGGCGGCTCACGCTCCTCTACAACCAGCGAGGGCACCAGGTCGTGCGCCTGGTGGCCATCGCCGCCGATACGGGCGAGGCGGGAACGATCATCGACGAAACGAGCAAGACGTTTGTCGACTACTCAAGCAAGCAGTTCCTGCACTACGCCGACGACTCGCACGAGCTGATCTGGGCCAGCGAGCGCGACGGCTGGAACCATTTGTACCTGTACGACAGCCGGACCGGCGACGTGAAGAACCAGATCACCCGCGGCGAGTGGCTCGTGCGGGGCGTCGACCGGGTCGACGACGAGGCCCGGCAGATTTGGTTCCGGGCCTGCGGCATCTATCCCGAGCAGGATCCGTACTACGTCCACCACTGCCGGATCAACTGGGATGGCACGGGGCTGGTCGTCCTGACCGCGGGAAATGGCACGCACGAGGTCGACTATTCGCCCAATCGGCGATACCTGCTCGACACCTGGTCGCGGGTCGATCAGCCGCCGGTCACCGAGCTGCGCCGCACGGAGGACGGCTCGCTCGTTTGCCAGCTGGAGGAGGCCGATTGGTCGGAGTTGCTCGCCACCGGCTGGCAGATTCCCGAGCGGTTCGTCGCGCCGGGGCGCGATGGCCAAACGCCGATCTACGGCGTCATCTTTCGGCCGACGAATTTTGACCCGAACAAGAAGTACCCGGTCGTCGAGCAGATCTATGCCGGGCCGCAGAGTGCGTTCGTTCCCAAGCGGTTTTCGGCGTACCACGGGCCGCAGGGGATGGCGGAGCTGGGCTTCATTGTCGTCCAGATCGACGGAATGGGGACCAACTGGCGGTCGAAGGCGTTTCACGACGTCTGCTGGCAGAATCTCGGCGACTCGGGCTTTCCCGACCGGATCGCCTGGCTGAAGGCCGCGGCTGCCAAATATCCGCAGCTGGACCTCTCGCGGGTCGGCGTCTACGGCGG
>JALORD010000069.1 GCA_025459145.1 Pirellulaceae bacterium
GGGGGGACGATCATAGCCGATCTTCCGCAAATGGAGGTTGGCACGGTTCTGCACGGGGCACTACTTGTGTCGACGCCAGGGATTGAATGGCTCGACGATTCGCCCTGCCGCAGGCGTTTCCGGCATGACCCGCAGGCGTCGCAATCGCGGACCTGTCGCTACAACCGGATCGACCTGTCGCCCGCCTGGGACCTGGTAGCGGTTAGCATCGATCCAGTGGGGATGACGAATTCTCCGTTCCGATAAGGGATGAACCGCTGCGGGCCGGACACGTAGGGAGAGGAGATTGCCGCGTCGGCAACGAGCGGCGGCCTTGCCGGAGGATCCGATTGGCGCGAGGCCCTAAAGCCCGAGTTCTCCCTAAGGTTTGACACTTTTGGCGGATTCACGCGATACTTGAGAAGGTGCGCTGGCTGATTTGCCGCGCATCCCGCTTTGCCGCGCATCCCGCGCTGCACCCCTCCGAAGTCTGGCCTCACGCTCTAAGGGTTTCGTTGTGCGACGACTTTTCGGCTGGATGAAGGAACTTCTCGCGCCGGCGGGAAAACGCCGCCGTGCGGGAAAGCTGCGGCTGCCGATCGAACCGGCGCTTTCGGTGCGAGCGCTCGAGGAGCGCCGCGTGTTCCATGCCGGGCCGCTGGTTCCGGGCCCTGAGAGCCAGAGCGAATCCACCCCGCCACCGGCTCCCCCCAGCACGACCGTTTCGCTCGACGGGCAGCAGAACCTGCTCATTGAGGAATTTGGCGCCACCGCCCACAGCGACCAGCTCACGATCCGCTTCGATCGGACTTCTCAGCGCTACGAAATCTTCGACCCGACGCAGCACCTGCATACCGAGATCGAGGGAGCGACGGGGAGCGGTACGCATCGCCTGTTCATTCCGTTTGAAGTCGTCAGCGGCGACCAGTTGATTTTCCGCACCGGCGCGGGCGAGGACTCGCTCACGCTCGATTATTCTTTCGGTAACAGCCCGCAGACGATCGTTTTCGATGGAGGCGCAGGGACCGATACGCTGAATCTGATCGGCGCAGCGGTCGACTCGGCGCGCTATCAGCTTTCGGGAAATGACTCGACGCAGATCGTCTTGTCCACCGGAAGCCAGTTGCAATCGATCGCGCTCATCGGCGTCGAGCCGATCCACGACGACCTGACGGCGGAATTCCGGGAGTTTTTCGTCGGCGGCGATGTCGCACACGTCAGCCTGACGGATGATGCCGTCAAAGATGGTCGCTCGCTCATCGAAACGTCGGCGGGATCGGGCGTTTTGTTTGTGAATCCCACCGAGTTGCTGCGAGTTGACACGACGAATGCGCCGGGCGCGACGGTGTCGATCTCCGGTCTCGACCAACAGCTCACTGCCGACCTCGAACTCAGTACGGGGACATCCGGCCGGCTCGAGTTCTTGGGCTCACTCGACCTGTACGAGAACTCGCTGCGGGCCCACAGCGGCACGATTGAGGTGAGCGGTTCGATTGCTGCCGCGGGATCGGTCATCGACCTGCGGGCGACCAGCAGCCTGACGGTCACCGCGACGGGCTTGATCACCAATTCCAGCGGGCAGGTTCTGCTCGACGCCGGAGAATTCGGCACACTTCAGTTCGCCGGCCAGATCGATGTGTCGGGCGCTAATCCTGGTGAGCACGGCGGCGTGGTCCACCTCCTCGGTCGGCGTGTCGCTCTTGAAGGGCAGGCGTCGATCGACGCCACCGGACACAGCGGCGGCGGCCGGGTCCTCATCGGCGGGGACTTTCAGGGGCAGAATCCGGCCCTTCGCCGGGCGCTCGTAACGACCTTGTCGGCCACAGCCGCGATCGACGTCAGCGCGACGCACCTGGGCGATGGCGGCACGATAGTCCTCTGGGCCGACGACGCGGCGCTCATCGACGGCTCGCACAACCTGCGGGCTCGCGGCGGAGCCATGGGGGGCGACGGCGGGCTCATCGAAACCTCAGGAAAACGCTGGCTCCGCGTCGGCGGCGCGGCTGATGCTTCGGCCCCGGCCGGAACCGCAGGGCTCTGGCTTCTGGATCCGCGTAACGTGCGAATTGTGGCCGGCGGCGGCGCTTCGCTCCCCCCTAGCGGAACTTTCGATCCAGCCGTACCCGACAGCGAAATCGACGCCGCCGTGATCATCGCGGCGCTCGAAGCGGGAACGAACGTCACGATCATCACCGGCGACGGCGGAAGCCAAGACGGGAACATCGTCGTCGATCAGGAAATCGTGGTCAGTGCGCCCGGCGGCACGGTCACGCTCACGCTCCAGGCGGCGAACGACATCGAGGTCAATCAGGCGATCCGCAGCGAGAACCCGGCAGGGGCCGATCCGGGCCTGATCCTGCACGTGCAACTCCACGCTAATTCCACCGCGGGGGGCGACAACGACGATGGTGATGTGAATGCGGGAAGCGTCACCATCGCGGCCGACATTGCCACGAATGGCGGTAACCTGACGACTTCGGGAGTTGATTTCACGACCACCGCGGGAACGATCGCCACCGGCGGCGGGAATGTCACGCTCACGCACACCGGAGCGGTGACCCTTGGATCAACGGTCGCGCTCGGCGGTGGCGACCTCACCAGCAGCGGTGTGAACTTCACAAGCACCGGGGCCGTCAGTACGAGCGGCGGCGACGTGATGCTCACGCACACCGGCGCGGTAAGCATCGGCGGAGCGCTGACGCTCGCTGGGGGCAATCTGACGAGCAGCGGCACCACGTTTGCGAGCACGGGCGCAATCACGAGCGCCGGCAGCGGCACGATCACGTTTACCGATTCGTTCGCCGCCTTGGGTGCGACAGGCGTTGTCGATCTGACGACCACCGCGGCGGCCATCGAAATTTCGGCCACGGCGGGCGGGGCGGCTGGTGGCCTGGACGGGAATATGGTGCGGGTCGTGTTCCAAACCGGCGCGGCGGATTCCGGCACGACCGCCACTTACAACTCGGGGACACGAACGATTACCGTCTCGGTCGAAGTCGGCGTCAGCACGGTCGACGATGTGGTGGATGCCATCGAAGATCTCCCAGATTTCACGGCCACGCTCGATTCCGGGACTGGTGGCGATCTCGTCGATGCCGCCGACATCCTGACTTACACGGGACTCTTTTCCGGCGGACGCGACGCTGTCTCCGGCAGCGACGTGATCACAATTGCGCCGCTCGCCGGAGGGTCATTCACGGGAACGCTCACCTTCCTCGAAGACCTGGGGGGACCTCCCGGCGGGGTCGAGGCGACCGTGGACGGAAACAACAACGTCACTGTTCGGGTGCGTGCCGGAAGCACCTATACAATTACCGATCTGGCGGCCGCCATTCAAAGCCAATTGCCGCAGTTTGCCGTGACCGTGACGCAAACCAATGGCGACGGCAGCTATGTCGTGAACGATGATGCCGGCGTAACCGCCGCCTTCACCCAAGGTGACGTCACGATTAACCATACCGGCACCGTGACAATTGGGGCGGAAGTAACGCTGGCCGGCGGCAATTTCTCGTCCGACGGCGCCAGCTTCGACAATACCGGAGGTCCGATTTCGACCGCTGGAGGCAATGTAACCCTCGACCACTCAGACGCGGCGACGATCGGCGCGGCCGTATCGCTGGCCGGTGGTACGTTTCTGAGCGAAGGAACGACGTTCACCAGCACGGCGGGTATCACCACCACCGGCACGGGCAATATCACAATCGACCACACGGGTAACGTCGCGGTCGGAGCGGCGGTCAACTACGGCACTGGGACGTTTTCCAGCGCGGGCGCCGATTTCACCAACAGCGGCGGCACGATCACGTCCCTCGGCGGCAACGCGACGCTCACGCATACCGGCGCCGTGACGATTGCCGCGGCGGTGTCGCTCGGCGGCGGTTCGCTCGAAAGCAGCGGGACGACGTTTACCAGCACGGCGAATATCACGACGAGCGGCAGCGGCGATATCACGCTCGACCACTCGGGCGCGGTAAGCATTGGCAGCGCCGCCACCTGGGGAACCGGCACTTTTCTGAGCCGCGGAACCACGTTCGATAACACGGGGGGCACGCTCACTGCCACCGGCGGCGACGCCACGCTCGACCATTCCGGCGCGGTGACGATTGCCGCGGCCATATCGCTCGGCGGCGGTTCGCTGCTGAGCGAGGGGACGACGTTTACGAGCACCGCCACAATCACGACCACGGGAACCGGCAATCTCACAATCGACCACACCGGCGGCGTCAGCGTGGGGGCCGCGGTGAGCTTCGGCACGGGCACTTTTCTGAGCAGTGGAACCACGTTCAACAATACGGGCGGTACGCTCACTGCCACCGGCGGCGATGCGACGCTCTCGCACACCGGGAGTGTGACGCTCGCGGCGAATATCTCGCTGGGCGCGGGCACCGCCGATATCGAAACCACCGGCACCGACGAACCGATTGCCGTGTCCCCCGCGGTCACGATCACGGCTGGCGAAGTGGTCCTGGCGGCGGACGGGGCAATCACGGCCGGGGCCGGCTCACTCGTCGACACGAATGCCGTGAACGGCCCCATCTCGCTCTCCGGCGCGTCGCTCGGCCAGTCCGGCAGCCCGCTGCGGATTCTGCCGGGCACTGGTTTGCTCAGACTGGTGGCCACGGAGGGGGACATCTATGTCGAGATTCCCACGGGGAGTTTCAGCACCAACCAGCTCGATTTGTTGCAGGCGGATGACGCCGACGCGCTGATCTGGCTGAACGTCGCTGCCGGGTCGCTCCTTGTCGACAGCACCGCCTGGTTCGACGGCACGAACACCACGGCCAACGACTGGTTTGAGCTGTCGGCTCGCGGTGCGAACAGCGACATCGACTTTGTCGGCAATGTCACGCTGACGGCGGCCTCGGTGCGGCTCGATGCCGATCGAGACATCCTGGGAGGTTCCAGCACCACCGCCGACATTAGCACCGCGGCCGCCGACGGCACGATCGAACTCGTCGCTGGGCGAAACATCGGCGAATCCGGAAATCGTCTCTTGGTGCGCGCCGACGACGGCGAGGTGACGCTGGGCAGCGCCAGCACCACGGGCAACATCTATGTCTCGTCGACCGGCCAACTCGTCCTCGGCGGTGTCCTGACGAGCGCCGCCTTCGTCGATCAGATCGTTTCCATTTCCACGCTCGGCACGCTCAACGATCTGACGCTCGCGGCAAGCGTCACGACAAACGACGACTGGCGGCTGTCGGCCAGCGGCGACCTGATCATGGGCGATAGCGTCACGATCACGGCGCAGCGGTTCACCCAGATTCAGGCGGTCGGCGCGATCCAAAGCGGCGGGACCACCGCCGACGATTTCGTGGTCCTCGATCTTGCCGCGTCGCTGCCGCTCACCGGCGGTTCGATCGGGACCGCAGCCAATCCGGTCAAGGTAAACGTCCCCAGCGGACTGCTTGTCGTCACCGCCAATACGGGCAGCCTCTGGGTCGAGCTGTCGTCCGGCGATTTGCCCCTGGGGAACGTCGACATCACGATTCCCACTGCAGGCGCCACGATCGGACTCAGTACGACCTCAGGCAACATCACGTACGACGCCCCTTCGCTCGCGGGACTCGCGTCTCGCAACCTGTATCTGCGAGCCGGCGGCACGGGGGACATCGACCTCGGGGGCGAAACGCTCGCGTTTGCCAGCGTGACACTCCTGGCGGGCGGGTCGATCCTGGGAACGGCGCCCGGACCCGGCGCGGCGATCACCTCGACCGTTGGCGGCATCACACTGCAAAGCACAGACAGCATCGGCATCGATGCGGCCAATCGGCTGATCGTCGATAGCGCGGGGCCCCTTTCCGTGACCACGACTGGGCCGGGGGGCAACATCTATATCCGCTCGCTCGGCACGCTCAACCTGGGGAACATTGCCGCGACCGACCCTGGAGCTCAGACGATCGACATCGAAACGGTCGGCACTCTGACGATCAACGGCGCCAGCGGCACCAACGACAACTGGTTCCTGACGGCCGACGATTCGATCGTCTTCGGACCCGCCGGTAGCATCCAGGCCAATAACGTTGTCCTGACGGCGACCGCCGGCAGCATCACCTCGAGCGGAGCCCCCAATGCCGTTGCGCTCAATCCGGGCGGAGGGGTCATCGGCCTCATCGCGGCGACGGGCATCGGCTCCGCGATCACCCCCCTCACTCTCAATCCCGACGACGGATTGGTCTACGCCGTCACCTCCACAGGCGACGTGTATCTGTCGGTCGTCGGGGGAGATTTCGAGACCTCGCGACTGTTGGCGCTCGACTCGACGGGCGGCGCGGCGACGCTGGGTCTCGACGTCGCCGCCGGTTCGCTCCTGATCGACTCGACGCTCGACTACTCAGTCCAAGGTCACACGCTCGAGTTCTCGGCTTCTGGTGACTTGGCTTTCGATGCGGGCGGAATCGTCCGCGGAAGCCAAATCGCCCTCACCGCGTGGGGGCAGGTTCTGGGCGATCCCGACGCGGCTGGTAACGACGTCGAAGTGACTGCTCCCGGGGGACAACTGACGATTACAGCCGCCGCCGGAATTGGGGAACGCGACAACCCCGCGCCAGCGCTCAACGATCGGCTGCAGGTCCTGCTTGCGGCCGGAGCCCAGGTCGTTGCCGAAACGACCGATCCAGGAGCGGCCATTTACCTCGCGGCTCCTAATTCCGTTGTGCTCGGTGAGTTTACCACTAATGACGGGCCGATCGATCTCGTCGCCGCCCAAATCGGCGAACTGGGAACCCCCGTGCTCCTCGATCCGGGGACCGGCAGTCTGCTGCTGGACGCGACAGCCGGAGATGTGCGGGCCACGCTGATCGCCGGCGATCTGGTGGCCAGCCGGGTGGAGCTATTGTCCGCCGCCCTGGCCGGGGCGACGATCGAGCTCGAAGCGGCATCGGGGAATATCCTGCTCGACAACTTGACCGGCTTTGCCGCGAACACGGCGGACGACGTTTTGCTGCTCACGTCGCAGGGGAGCATCGAGTTTCAGTCGGTGACACTCATCGGAGCGGAAGTGGCGCTCATCGCCGGAACAACGATCGAAAGCGAGGGGGACACAGTCTCAGATATCGATACGAGCGCCGCCGGAGGCAACATTTCGCTCGCCGCAACCGGGTCGATCGGTTCGCTGGCCGCACGGTTGGCGGTCCGGGCAGGCACTGGCCAGGTGACCGTAGCGACGACCGCCACGAGCGGCGACGTCTATTTGCGGGGCAACGGCGATTTGCACCTGGGAACGATTTCCACGGACGCCGCCGAAGGGCAGGACATAAACATCCTGGCGATGGCCGACCTGTTTCTCGAAGCGACGAGCGATACCAACGACGCGTGGACGCTGGATGCTGTGGGGAACATTCAGTTCCTGGGCTACACGACGATCTTCGCCCGGCAGGTCCAGGTTTCTGCCGACGAAGCGATCCTGGGAGGCGACGAACCGTTGCCCGGCGATCCCAACAACGCCGACTTTGATACATCCGCTTTCAACGGTCGCATCCAACTGCTGGCCGGTTCGATTGGCTCCGCCGCCAACTCGCTTGACCTATTGGCAGGCACAGGCCAGCTCTCCTTGGTCTCCACTTCCGGCGATATCTGGGTTGATATCCCGACCGGTTCCCTCAACACAACTAACGTCGTCGATCTGCATGCCCAGGCGAACGGCCGTACGGTGGCCCTGCGAACCGTGGACGGATCGATCACGATCGGTCCGAGACCAGTGGGACCGGAGAATTTTAACACGTCCGACGATATTCTCGCGCTGATCGCCGAAGGATCTGGCAGTATCTTTTCCGAGGCGATCGCCGAGCCGCTCGACGCTGCGGAGATCTATCTGATCACGACTGGCGGCATCGGCTCGGGAGTTGCTCCAGTCACCGTTGCCGCCGGCGACTTGTACACTTTCTCGTCGACCGATCAGCATCTGGCGGGGCTGCCGGCGCTCGCCCCTGGGTTCGCTTCGCCGTTTGTCGTGCGGTACGCCTCCACTCCCGGCACGTTGTGGCTTGAGCGCGGGTTGATCACGCTCGATGGCACGATGGATGCCGATGTACAAGTCACCGACGACTCTGAACTGGGCGGCCGAGGGACTATCGTACGCAACCTCACCGTCGCCGCCGACGGCCGGCTCGATCCAGGCCTGTCCGACGAAGGCGCGGGGCAACTGACGATTTTTGGCGGCCTGACCCTGGCGGCCGATTCGGAGATCTTTTTCGACATCAATCCACCGTACACGACGGGCGGAACCGACTACGACCAACTCGTGGTCTTCGGCGATGTGACGATCGACAACGCCATTCTGCTGCTCCGCGGCGGCCAGGATCTGCAGACGACGATCGGCGGCATCCTGCTCGTCGACATTCGCAGCGGCGATGCCGATCCGGGCCGGTTCCTGCTCGGGGCGCCCTCGTCGGTCACCGAAGAGGCGCCGGGGGTCTACGAAGTGAATTTCGGCACTTTCAGCGGACCGTTTCTCTACAACGGCGGCGACGGCAACGATATCGCCATTCAGGAACTGTCGCTCAATCCGCCCATTCAGCAGGCGGCTTTTGTCATTCCCGAGTTTCGCCTGCCGATCATCGTGCGACCCGAACCTCCGCCGCAGACGGTTGAACCACCCCCCCCTGTCCCCACGCGTGTCGATCCGCCCCTGGTCGAGGCGGATGTCGAAACGGTACAAGTCCGTAAGATTCAGGTCCGACTGGTCACGACCATCGACGACGAGGGTAACGTCGAAGAGATCGTGAAGATGGAACTCGACGTCGAGTGGCTCGGCAACCTGAAAGGAATCCTGTACCTGCTGCCCGACGATCGCTACCGGATTTACTTGATTCTGGAAGGGGGCGAATCGCGCCGCGTGATGGACGTGGTCGTTCGCGATGGCCGGCCGTTTGAGCCCGAAGACGTGCGGGCTGCCATTTCGTCGCGCGGCACGGGCATCCCCCTTCCAGCCACCGACGTCGAAAATCCCGAGCGTGCCCCTGTGCCGCAGGGCACGCCTGCTCCGCCGCCCATCCGTCCTGCAGCAGAACCAGCGACGCCAATGCTGGAGGGCGCCGGACCCTCGCTCGAGCCGCCCAGCTCTGCCGATGTCGGTTCCGCCGGCGCGAGTTGGCACATGCTGCACGCGGGCGTCGCGGTCGCGGCGGTCGTGGCGGCCCGGCAAGCCACCAATCCGTGGGAAGAGCAGGTCGCCGAAGTCGCCCACGACCTGGGTTCGCGTTCGAAACTGACTTCCTGGCGGTGGTGGCGTAAATCTCCGTCCGCATCCACCCCGCCCACTCGGTAACCCGAGCTCGTGAGAGTCGCCCCATGCTGCACTGCCATTTCTGCGAAGCCGAGCTCGACACCGATAGCCTGCGGGTCCGCGGCGGACGCTGCCCGTCATGCGGCAGTATCCTCAATTGGTCCGAATCGGAGCCCGAGTCTCCCGCGCCGCCGGCCGCAGCCGGCGGGCTTTTGAATCCACCTGCTGGGCCTGTTCCGCCGCCGCCGGGCGACGACGACAACCTGTCGATGCGCGACATCGTCCGCACGCTGGTGCAGCGCGGCAGCCAGGAGCATCCTCCAGCCCCGCGCCCAACACAATCGCCCGCGCGGCCGTCTGCACCCAGCGGGCATTCGGCCGCTTCGCCCGCAGCCGACCACGCGGTGCCCGAAGCGATTGACAACCTCTGGAAGGGCACCCTCACGGTTCGGGCCAATCCGCTAATGACGCTAAAGGCGGCCTCGGCGGCGCCGGATCCGGCAGTCTCGGAGCTATTGATTCGGACACACCGCATTCGATTTCCGGACGAGCACGACCAGGGGCAGGCCGAGTACGAACTCGAGGAAACAATCGGCGAAGGGGGTGTCGGGGTGGTGTATGCCGCCCGCCAAGCCTCGATCGACCGGACCGTCGCCCTGAAGGTCCTCAAACAGGAGTTTGCCCACCAAACCGACCATCGGCAGAAGTTTCTCTCCGAGGCCGTCGTCACGGGCGAGCTCGACCATCCCAACATCGTGCCGATCTACGATCTGGGTACAAGCGACCTGGGGACGCTCTTCTACGCGATGAAGCGGGTCCGCGGGACTCCCTGGTCGGATGTGATCCGCGCCAAGTCGCAGGCCGAGAACCTGCGGATTCTCCTGAGCGTGGCCGACGCGATTGCGTTCGCCCACGCGCGGGGCGTGATCCATCGCGATCTGAAGCCCGAGAACGTGATGCTCGGCGACTACGGCGAAGTCCTGGTCATGGACTGGGGCATCGCGCTCTCGACGGCGACCTACGTCAAATCGGGCCGCATCTCGCAATCGACGAGCATGGGGGGAACGCCGGCCTACATGGCGCCCGAAATGGCGACCGGGCCGCTCGACAAGATCGGCCCGGCCAGCGACGTCTATCTGCTCGGCGCAATCCTGTTCGAGATTGTGGCCGGACAGCCGCCGCACACGGGCAAGGACGTGATGAGCTGCCTCTATGCAGCAGCTCGGAACGAAATCCAGCCGACGAGCGAGACGGGCGAACTCATCGAGATCGCCCGCCGCGCGATGGCCACGCGGCCCGAGGATCGCTACGCCGATGTCCAGGCGTTTCAGGCGGCCATCCGGACTTACCAATCCCATTCCGAATCGATCGTTCTGTCGGCCCGAGCCGACGAGGAACTGGCCGCGGCCCGAAAATCACGCGACTATCAGGACTACTCCCGCTCGCTGTTTGCGTATCAGGAAGCGCACAGTCTCTGGGCGGAGAACCAGCGCGCGAAGGCGGGAGAGATCGAAGCCCGAATGGCCTACGCCCGCTGCGCACTCGACAAGGGAGACTTCGACCTCGGGCTGTCGCTCCTGGACCCCCGCGAACGGAAATGGGCACCGCTCCGAGCCGACTTGCAGCGCGCGCAAGCCGAACGCGATGCCCGCCAATCCCGGCTGCGCAGCCTGCGAAATTTGGCAGCCGCTCTGGCCGCGACGATCTTCCTGGTGGTAACTGCGGGTCTCGTCGTGATCTGGCGAACGAACCAGGACTTGCGTCAAACGACACTCGAACTCGTGAAGGGGGAACGAGCGCTCGAGCGCAACGAGCGGAAGGTCAGGATGAACGCCATCAAACTGGTTCGCACGAATCGCGATCTGGCATCGCAAAAGAAACTGGCCGAGAACGCCCGCGATCTGGCGTTCAAATTGACAGGGCAGGCCGAAAGCGCCCAGCAGCGGGCGATGGCGGCGTCGTATCTGGCTCAGATTGGTGTCGGGGCCGAACGCGTGGCCAACAATTCGTTTGTCGATGCCAGCGAGCTCCTGCAGAGGTATGACCAAGAGACGCCCTACTACCGCAATTGGGAATGGGCCCACCTTACGTATCTCTGCGGCCTCAGCGAAGACGAGGACCTGGTCGCGGGACGCATCGAGTGCCTGGCGGGCAACCGCGATGGTTCGCTCGTCGCAGCCGGGACCAGCACCGGCGAGATTTATCTGTGGAGGATCGACTGGTCTCGTCCTCACGTCGTCTTCGAACGCTTGGCGCCCTTGCCCGTCGGCGGTCCCGTGACGGCTGTCGCCATGGCAGGGGATGGTTCCTGGTTGGCGTCGGCCGCCGATTCCGATCGGGGGGCGATTCAAGTGTGGCGCCGGCAGGAGGACGGGGGCTTTGCCCGGGATCGCGTGTTGCAGGGACACAAAGATCGGGTCGTGGCGCTCGCCGTCGCCGAGTCGGGTGACCGACTCATCTCCGGTTCGCTCGACGAATCGGCTCGACTCTGGGATCCGGCGAGCGGCGAAGTCGTCGAAGCCTACTTCGGTCATTTTGGCCCAGTGTGGAGTGTGGCCTGTGCCGGACGCAGCAGCGTGCAGGAAGTCGTCACGGGGGGCGACGACGGGACGGTGCGCGTCTGGACGGTTGGTTCTCCAGGACAGGCGCGGTGCATCTATCGTGGGCATACCGGGCCCGTGTTCGCGGTGGCCGTTTCGCCCTCTCAGCAGGAGGTCGCCTCGGCGGGCCGCGACAAGACGGTTCAAGTCTGGCAGCCCGCCCAGGTCCGGCCGTTCGATTTTGACGAACTGGGGGCCCGGATCCGCTCCGCGAGGCTGACCCCCACTAGCCCAATCGGCGAGCTTCCGCGACAGCTGCCGATCCCGGAACATCGCTTGCTGATCGGCCATACGGCGGAGGTTCGCGCCGTCGAGTTTTCGGCCGATGGCCAGCGCGTGCTGAGTGCGGGGAACGACAACACCGTCAAGCTGTGGGATTATCGCCAGCCCTCGTCGCCCGATTACGTGCGGACGTTCCGAGGACACGGCGGCTGGGTGCGGGGCTGTCTCTTGTCTGAGAGCGGCCGCTACGCCGTCTCGGGTGGTCACGACGGCCAGTTGCGCCTGTGGGATACAATCACCTATGAGGAAGTAGGAGAACTCCGCGACCATACCGACGCGGTGCTATGGGCCAGCTTTGCCCGCGACGGCCAGCGAATGGTCACCGCGGGGCGCGACCGCCAAGCCTTGCTCTGGAACTTTCACGGGCGGCGGGAGCCCGTGCAAGCGCTCACTGACGATCCCCCCACGGCCCCAGGGGCCGAACCCGTCGTGCACCTGCAGGAGGGGCACGAGTTTCTCGTGACGGCAGCGGCTCAGTTTCCGGTCGGAGATTCCCGCCTGTTAACGAGCGCCGGCGACAATTCCGTGCGGATGTGGGACATGCGGTTTGGCGGACAGATTCGGCGCCTGGATGGGACGGGAACGATCAGCGTCGTGGTCCTCTCGGACGACGGGCGCTGGATCGTGACGGGTAGCCAAGGAAAAAACGCCCAACTGTGGTCGGCTGACGATGCCGAGGCGCCTCCCCTGCAACTCGTCGGACACGCGGCCGAAGTCTCGGCGGCAGCCTTTGCCCCTGGTGGCGATGGCTCGCTGGCATCGCTCCGGCTGACGACAGGCGATGTGGCCGGGAATGTTCGTCAGTGGCGTTACGACGCGGCGCAGCAGCAATTCGTCTCGACCGAGTTGCGGGGCCACGAGCCCGGCTACGTCATCGTCGCCGTCCGGTATGCAATGGGTGGGGAGCGGTTGATTACCGCTAGCCAGGACCACTCGGTGTTGCAATGGGATCCAGCCACGGGTCGCCAGATTCCGGGATCAGTTCTGCGGCACCCGAAATCGATTCGCGGCCTCGATATTTCGCGCGACGGGCGGCAGGCGGCGACGCTGTGCGAGACGAGCCCAGGTCAGTTCCAACTGTATCTCTGGGATCTCGCGCGGGCCGAAGCCCAAACCTGCAATCTGAGCGCGACGGGACAGACCTTTACCAGCGTCGCATTCGCGCACTCGCAGGATGCCGTACTACTGGTCTCGTCGCGCGACGATGCGAGCCAGTTGTGGCAATGGCGAATCGGCTCGGCGGCCGCGGAGCCCCTCTGGAAAGACCACACGCTGCGGGCCTTGGTGTGGGCTGCGCTACCCACACGCGACGGCTCCGGCATTCTCGCGGTCGGCGGCAGCCAAGCCCGGCTGCTCGACGCCCAAACGGGACAGCAGGAGCGAACGTTCAGCCCGCACGGGGCGGTCACGTCCGCCAATTTCTCGCCGGGCGGCGAACGGGTGGCAACGAGCAGCATCGACGGTGATGTGAAGCTATGGATTTCCGATCCGGCCGATCCTCGCTACGGAAAGGTAGCGCTCAAGATCATGGGCGCCCATGCAGTTCAGGGGGTGAACTATCCCGTCAACTTTGCTGCGTTCTCTCCTCGCGAAGTGTCGGGCGCACTGCTGCTAGCCACCGCGGGAGACGACGGACTCATCAAGCTGTTTCGGATCGAACAGGATATGGCGTCCGGCGAGCGGATTTTCGCGGGGCACAAGCAGCGGGTTCGTTCCGTGCAGTTCTCGCCCGACGGCGAGTGGCTGTTGTCGGCGGCCGATGATGGCGAGGCCCGCCTATGGAGCGTGGCTGAAGGGACGGAGGTCGCCGTTCTCCCTCACCCTTCCGCGGTGATGTTTGCCTCGTTTGCGCCGGATGGTGAGCGAATTATCACCGGCTGCGACGACAACAACGCGCGCGTCTGGGATTGCCGGCAACCCGATGCTCCCAGGCAGGTGCTGTTGCTCGAAGGACACACGGCTGGCGTTACGTCCGCGGCCATCTCGCCCGACGGCCGCCGTGCCATCACCGGCAGCCAAGACGGAATGGCCAAGATCTGGGACGTCGAAGCCGAGGACGCCTCGCAGCCACGCGAGATTCTCAGCCTGAAGCGGCACGCGGCCGAGGTTACCAGCGCCCACTTCTCACCCGACGGCCGCTCGATTCTGACCAGCAGCCACGATCGCTCGGCGCTCTTGTGGCTGTCGGTCGATATTAGTCCCTCGCTTAAGTTCTCGCACTCGATGATCACCGCGCCTCGTACCACCGAGGTGCAACCGATCGACCCGCTAGCCGAAGTGCGCGACCCGGATTCGCATTGGCTCGAACGGGCCAGCCTGACCGTCGCGGCGGAACGGCCGCACTTCGGACCGCGGGTCGACCTCGTCCTCATTCCCGCGGCGGGATTCTCCATCGAGGGGAAAAGCATCCGACGCGCCGCAGCCGGGGAGGCCGATCTCCCCCTGGCAACGTTCGAGACCACCGAGGGAACTCTGCGGTTCGTGTTTGCCGAGAACTGCACCGTTAGCGACGCTCAAGAACTCATCCGGTCGATCGGCTGGAACAGTGCGGCGCCGCTGACCTCCGAAGTGGAGGTGGAGTTCACGCTCAAGTATGGGACGAAAGGCCAGAGCGCCCGGGCAGCCGTGAAGATCGTACCGGTCACTCAGGAGGTCAGTCCTTTGACCGTTGAGCATAACCAACCTGCCCTGCAGACCGCGAAACGGACTGCGGCCGCCGATTCCCGTGCGGCGGAGTGAGGCGGGGTCATGACAATGCGAGCGGTGAATGGCCGGGCCCCAGAGCACTCTGCTGGCGTCTCGAAATCTCGGTTAAGTCTTGATGCTCTTCTCCAAATCAGCCGCGGCCTTGGCGATCTCTTTGCCGAAATTGGCCGTTGAATCCTGCTTCTTGAACAACTTGATCAGCTCGTTGAACGGCTTGCCGCCGTCGTAGTCGCCACCGAAAAGATCCTCGCACGTTTCGGATTCGTTATTCAAATCGTAGACCACCGACTCGATTTCGTTCCGCGACTCGTGGATGGTTTCCAGTGCCTGCATGAAGGGCCGGTTGTCGGCCAGCTTTTCGTCCTTGTTCGACTGCTTGATGAGTCCTTCGAGCGGCTTGTCGACCTTCTTGAAGAGCTTCAGGATCGTGTCGGCCAAGCCCGAGTAGTCAGCCGCAGCCGCGACGACGCCCTTCACCACCTTGGGATTGGCTTTGGCGAACTCTTCCAGGTCGACGTTGCCCTTGCCGGCTGACTTGGCAATCTGTCCGTGGGCATCGTTCAGAGCATCGACGAGTGCTGCACGAAGTTTCGTTTCCTCCTTGGTGAGGCTCTCGGTTTCGCCGGCTATCTTCACCAAGGCCTTCGTATACCCGACAACCGACGGATCGAGATCGTCATCGTCGTCGTCCGAAACGCT
>JALORD010000434.1 GCA_025459145.1 Pirellulaceae bacterium
CCGCCAAGCGGGGTTTTCGCCGAGTTCCGGAGTTTGGTTCATTCTGATTTGAACCTTGGAATTTGTTTGCGGCTTTGGTGCTTGGAGCTTGGTCATTCCTGGCACAACAAAGAAGCGACCGTCGTTGTTCGTCTGCCAGTTTCAGCTTCGTCGGCTTGGCAGGGTATCGATGGCGTGCCAGGGGGCGACGCCGCTCGCCGGGCCCAGGCGGCGGCGATCGGGCCCGGCCGAATCGCGGAACATCCACACCACGACGTACCACAGCGTCAGGCTGACGGTCAGCACGACGGCCAGCATCCAGAGGTTATTGCGGATGAACTGGTCTCCCAGGGCGCGGGCCGGGGCGACGACGGATTGATAGTCAGACTGAATGAGCACGACCATGCCGGAGTGCGGATCGTCGCCGTTCCCATTGCCGGGCAACAGGACCGGCGCCGAAGCGGCCAGCCAGCGGCGATCGTATTCCGACCCCTTGGGATGCGTGCCGAGCGGATCGATATACGATTCGATCTGCTGGCCGTTCACGGCGTCGGGCGGAACGTGATATTGCGAATCGAACAGATCGGCGTCGACCTTGGCCTGCCGCTCAAGGATATCGAGGAACAAGGGATGCTGCAGGATCGTGCCATGATCGTCCCCCGCGCGGCCGTCGACCAGCACGGCAAAGCGATCGTGCGCGTCGCTGACGGCGGACTTCGAGATTTCGAATTCGCCAATTGCCACCGTGAGCACCAGAACGCCGGCAAACTGCTTGCGGCCCTCGATTTCGCGGTGGATCGGCGTGGAGATGGCGACTTTCCAGATCTGCTGCGTTTCGCTCAGAAAGGCCGCCGACAGGTGCGTTCGTTCGATGTGGGGCGCGGTATGCGATACCGTGGCCGTTTCGGGCAGGTCGTGCGGACCGCCGTGAAAGTACGTCCGATAGGAGCGATTGACGCCGATCGAGTCGCCGGCCGATTTATCGTCGAACGCCGCGGAGACTTGGATGCCGTGCTCGTCGGTGACGAAGACGCTGGCGAAACGCGGCGCGCGAGAATCGGTTTCGGACCGGTGCTCGTAACTGACAAGCCGATCCATCAGGTAGTTGTCGAGCCGAATTCGCTGCGGGTCGCGGCGAAACTCGTCCCGGGCCGCCCGCAACTCTTCCTCGGTGGCGTCCGGATCGGTCAGTCGGGCGAGCGCGGGGGAGGATAACGCTTCCACGAATTGCGGCAAGAGCTCGCCGCGCTCGGCCTCCTCGCGAGCGATTTCAAAGTAGCGCCCCAGATCGGTGGTGACTTTTCCGGCCGCGAACCCGGCGGCAAACTTGTTGTTTTCGAGCGCCCACTGCCGATAGCCCCGCTCGGCGTCGGCCACCGCGCGCTGATAGCCGCGATGGCTGAAAAACGCGGTGACCAGAAGGACCAGGAGCGGCCCCACGAAGCCCAGGACCATCAGCGGCAAGCGGGCCCGGTTGCGAGCGCGGGCGGCCAGCGCGTCGAGCACTTCCTGGACGTTGGCAAAGCGATCCTGCGGGTTCGGCGCCAGGCACCGATCGACGATGTCGGCCAGTGCCCGGTCCATGCCGCGGATTTTGCGGTGCTCGGTCGAGAGCGGAGCCGACTCGATCGCCTGCCGGTAACGGGCCAGCCGCGTTTTGAGATCGACGGCCGAATCGATCTTACCAATGGTTCCCTGGCTGCGATGGGGCGGCGCGCCGACGACCAGGCAGTGCAGGATGGCTCCGAGAGCGTACACATCCCACTGCACATCGGGGACCGCTTCCAGGTCGGCCTGTTCCGGCGCCATATAGAAGAGCGTTCCGAGCGCCGGCCGCTGCTCATGCGAGAGTCGCGATTGGCCGAAATCGGCCAGCCGCGGGCGATGGTCCTGGTCGAGCAGGATATTGGCCGGCTTCAGGTCGCAGTGCAGCACGCCCTTGCCGTGGGCATGGGCGAGGCCGACGGCAATTTCGTGAAACATTTCCACTGCTTCACTGACCGTAAACGTCCCCTGCTTGCGGAGCAGGTCGTCGAGCGAGCCGTTCTCGACGTACTCCATCACGTAGTACGGCGGATCGGCCTGCCAGCCGACTTCGAGCAGTTGCACGACGTACCGATCGGCCGACAGGAAGACGAGCTTTTCGACCTCGCGATTGAGGAGCGATTCGTCGACGCCGCGGGGATGGGCGAAAAACTTGATCGCCACGCGGCGGCCCGTGTTGCGATTCACGCCGACCCAGACCTCGCCATACGCCCCGGCCCCCAGGAACTGCTGCAGTTCGTAGCCGGGAACTTCCGTTGGCGGCTGAGTCCGTGCGAGGCTCAGGTCCTTCGAACGGGCCAGGTCGGCAGGGGTCTGCTGCTGGGTAAAATCGAACGACATCAAACACCAACGCGGAGGACGCTCGCGGGCCCTGCTCGACGAGCCAGCAGCGGCACCCCTGCGAGTTAGGATCGCGGCGATCAACTAGTATCGTAGCAGATGCCCACGACCGGAAAACGGCAACCGACAATCTCCCCCATTCTCCCCAGTAGACAGTAGAGGCATCGTGATGACTGCTATCAGTCCCGCCCAGGTTCGCATGGCTGCGGTGCTCACTGGGGCGCTCGTCGGAGCGATTGCCGTTGGCCTATCGCGATCGCCGGCGATAGGTCAAGCGCCCGCGACGCCAACCGCACCAGCGCTCCAAGAGCCGCTCGCGGCGCCGCTCGATGGCCGCGAGGGGCGGCCGCTGCTCATCGAGAATTTTCGGCCCGAGGCGCAGCTGAAGGTGGCCCGCACGAATCTCACGCGAGCCCGGTTTCCCGCGGTCGATGTGCATACGCACTTCCGGCACAAGTTCCGCGGCGGCGCCGATGAGCTCGCGCACTGGGTTCGCGTGATGGACGAAAACCAGATCGCCGTATGCGTCAGCCTCGATGGACAGTGGGATGCCCTGCTCGACGAGCATGCGGAGCTGTTGTGGAAGCAACATCGTGACCGGTTTGTAATTTTCGCGAATATCGACTGGCAAGGAAGCGGCCAGGCCGACGACCCGGCAAGTTGGGATTGCCACCGACCCGATTTTGCCCGCCGGACCGCTGCGCAGCTTGCGCGGGCCAAGGAGCGCGGCGCGGCGGGCGTGAAAATCTTCAAGCAGTTCGGCCTGGGCTATAAGAATCCCGATGGTTCGCTCGTCGCGATCGACGATCCGCGGTGGGACGCGATTTGGCAAGCTTGCGGAGAACTGGGGTTGCCGGTGCTGATTCACGTGGCCGATCCGGTGGCGTTCTTTGAGCCGATCGACGAGCGAAACGAACGGTGGGAAGAGCTGCATCGACATCCCGACTGGAGCTTTCCCGCACCGCAGTTTCCCCGGCATGCCGAGCTGCTCGCGGCATTCTTGCGCGTGGTGAAGCGCCATCCGAAGACGACATTCATCGGGGCGCATGTCGCCGGCAATGCCGAGGACCTGGCCCAGGTAGGCCAGTGGCTCGACGAGCATCCGAACCTGTATGTCGAGATTGCCTCGCGAATCTCAGAACTCGGCCGGCAGCCCTACACCGCGCGGCGATTCTTCGTGAAGTATGCCGACCGGATTCTGTTCGGAACCGACGGGCCTTGGCCGGTCGAGCGGCTGCACCTTTACTGGCAATTCCTGGAGACCGAGAACGAATACTTCCCGTACTCGGAAAAGCCTTTTCCCCCGCAAGGGTTCTGGCAGATTTATGGCGTCCACCTGCCGGACGAGGTCCTGCGCAAGGTGTACCAAGAGAACGCCGCCCGGATCGTGCCGGGCGTGGCCGAGCGACTGAGGAAGATTAAGCGGGAATCGCCCTAAAACGTGAACTCGATGCGAAAGTTGCCGACCAGAGCGGTTTGGATTGGCACGCTCCTGGTGCTGCTGGGACTCGCTTGCCGCTTGGCGTGGGTCGCAGGGCGGACGGAAACGGGCGTCCAATCGATCGGCGGGCACTGGCGAGATGCAACGTGGGGCTGGGTCGCCGGCAAACGCGTTCCCATCGCGAACCAGGATCCGGCGGACCAAGCGGAGTTCTGGCTGCGCGAGGCAGAGTCAGTGCTCGCGGACCATCCTGACGACGCGGAACTGGCCATGGGTGCGGCGATGGTGCTGGATGCGCCTGGCCCGAACTATGCAGTGCGGTATCTCGAGCCCATCGAATCGGTTCCCGGGATCGGGATATTTCCGACGTTCGATCAAGCAGGACTCAAGCGATCCGAGGACGAATTCGAAGCGCGGTGTCGAGAACGGTGCCTTGCGCTGGCAGCGCAGGGAACCGAGTGCGAGCCCGACAATCTTGCGTGGTGGCGTTTGCGGGCAATCTTGCTTCAGCGGCACTCGATGCATTCCTACGATCGTCTGCCGCGGGATTCTCGTTGGCAGGAAGTTCTCGAGGAGGCCGCGCGGCACGATCCGGACAATGCGCTGTACGACTACCTGACCGCCAAATATCTCTGGGATGAGAGCAGTCGGTTGGATGTCATCGGCACCAGGCAACAACTGGTCGTCACTGATATGGAGCGGTTTGATCAAGGCACGCGCAGCTTCGAACGGGGGCAATCGAAGCGATACTTTGCCGTGGGAGATGCTGGGTTCACCGCGGCCGCGCGCTTTCTC
>JALORD010000435.1 GCA_025459145.1 Pirellulaceae bacterium
CGGAAGCCGACGTGCAGGGCGTCGGTGAAGTACCAGATGCTCTGCGGAATCTGCGGGTCCTGCTGTTTCCAGTCCTCATCGGAGCCGACGCGGGCGGCCGAGCGGAGCTTGGCCGGATCGTCCTGCCACGAGCCGCCGCGGACCACCCGCGGGTACTCGACGAGCGGAATCTTGAGCGGGTCCCGACTCACCTTGCCAGCGAGCTCCTGGTAATAGCCGCGAGCGTGCTGGTCGAGCACCCACTCGGCGACGTTGCCGTGCATGTCATGCAGCCCCCAGGGATTCGGCTTTTTCTGGCCGATCTTCTGGTACTTTTCGCTCGAGTTGTCGTAGTACCAGGCGTAATCGTCGAGCTGGGCCGGATCGTCGCCGAACGAATAGGCGGTCGTCGTGCCGGCGCGGCAGGCGTATTCCCACTCCGCCTCCGTAGGCAGGCGATAGTAGCGGCCGGTCTTCGCGCTCAGCCACTCGCAGTATCGCCTGGCCGCGTGCTGCGTCATGCAGATCGCCGGGTAGCCGAGCTTCCCCATGCCGAAGGTCATGTCGGTGTAGGGCTTGGTCGGCTGCGAGATCGTCAACAAATCGGCAAACTTGTCGCGCGGCGAAGCGGGCAGGGCCAGGACCTCGCGGCGGCGGATATCGAGATCCGAGGCCCAGACGTCGTATGCGTCCCAGGGGATCTCGTACTTGCTCATCCAGAACGGCGAGATCTCGACCTCGTGCTGCGGCCCTTCGTCGGCCTTACGCCCCTTCTCGCTTTCGGGACTCCCCATCAGAAACTTGCCGCCGGGAATCGGCAGCATCTCGATCTTGGCATCGGTGTGCTCGATCTTCTCGCTGTAGGGCTTCATCTCCGCGGCTGTCGAAGCCACGGAATCCGCAATTTCCAGGACAGGCGCCTTCTCCTGCGCCCGCAGACCGGCGGGCGGCCAGATCGCTAGGGCTGAGCAAAACAAAACAATTCGCAGGGCCACCGCGCGACCCAAGAATCCACAGCGAAGCATATCGATGACCTGATATTAGGGGAAACGTTTGCCCAGAAAGGCACACCCACCAGTTTACCAACGGAACGCCGGATACGGGGACTTCACAACGCCCACCGCCAATGGATCACTGCCCCATGACAAGTGACCAATGACAAATGACGTCCGCTCAGTCACTCCCCCTTCTCCTCCACCGGTTCCAAATTGTACTGCTGGAGTTTGCTGCGGAGCGTGTTGCGGTTGATCCCCAGGCGCGTTGCCGCTTTGGTCTGAACACCGTTGCAGCTTTCGAGCACCTGCACGATCAGCTCGCGTTCGACCCGGTTGACGATCTTTTCGTGCAGGTTGGTTTCGTCGGCCGGGGCGACGGCCAGTCCCTGCTCGACCACTTCGCTCACCAGCGATTCGAGATCGGCCCCCCGCCCGCGACCCGTCCGCCGCTGCGATTTGCCGAGCACGGTGTCCGGCAACAGGTCGATCGTCAGCTCATCACCGTCCGACATCGTCACGGCTCGCTCGACATAGTTCTGCAGCTCGCGGACGTTCCCCGGCCAGTGATAGTCCTGCAAGGCCTCGATCGCCGCAGGCTGAATGTGGACGACGTTCTTCTCGTTCTTCTCGCTATAGACATTGAGAAAGTGCGCGACGAGCGCGGGAATATCCTCCCGCCGCATCCGCAGCGGCGGAATGATGATCGGCACGACATTCAGCCGCCAGTACAAGTCTTCGCGAAACCGCTCGCTCTCGACTTCGTCGTACAAATCGCGATTGCTGGCGGCGATGACGCGAACGTCGACGCGGTTGGTCGTCGTATCGCCGACCCGCTCGAACTCCCGCTCCTGCAAGACGCGGAGCAGCTTCACCTGCAAAAACAGGGATGTGCTGTTGATTTCGTCCAGAAAGATGCTGCCAGTGTGCGCGGCCTCGAAGCGGCCCGTTCGGTTGTTGACCGCGCCGGTGAAGGCGCCGCGGACGTGGCCGAATAGTTCGCTTTCGAGCAGGCTCTCGCTCAGGGCGCCGCAGTTGACCCGCACAAACGGCCCGCTCGCGCGGTGGCTCAGCCGGTGGATCGACGTGGCGATCATTTCCTTGCCGCTGCCGGTTTCGCCCAAGAGCAGCACCGAGGCGTTGGTCTTGGCCACCTTGCGGGTCAATCGATAGACCGCCTCCATGGCAGCACTGCTGCCTATCAATCCGGCAATCGGCGGTCCGGTCTCGCTGGCGGCGTTCGGTCGATAAAGCGACATGGTTCCGATCCGTCGGTAAACGAACCAAGCCCGCGAGCGATTAGCTCCCGGGCTCAGCAGATGCGTAGATGTTAAGCAGCAGGATTACTGATTATGCACCCTGATTGAAGTTACTCGTCCGAACTGGCTGGCTGCTCAATTGCTGGCTGCCCAGCCTCTGACTCTTCAGCCGTCGGCGCTTCGATCGTATCGAGCAGGTTGCCGAGCACCGCCTGAGTCTCGGCATCCAGCGTCGCACTGACATTGTAGCGATCAAACTGCTCCAGGATTTGAGCCTGGGTCAGATTCAGCCCGCGGGCGGCGACCGCCTTCGAAAAAGCCGCGGCAGCCGCTTGCCGATCGGCGAGCGGGCGGGCCGTCTGGCTGGCAAAATTGATGAGAGCCGTCTGGCTGCGGGGGGTACCGAGGTCCGCCAGTGCCGCGGCAGCCGCAGTACTCAGGGCCGGATTGTCGAGGGCGGCGATAATCGCCTCCTCCGACCGGAGCACATCGCCCATCCGCGCGGCGTGGGGCGACGAAACCAACTGGCCGAGAGCCGCCAGGGCGAGTTTCGCCTGAGCGACGCGTTCCTCCCGGCTGACGTGCCGCCGTCCAGCAATCGCCAGTAGTCGATCGATGTCCTCGCGGGCGACTTCGAGCGAGTGAATTCGCGGAAACACAAGCGTCAGCGGGTCATCCGCCAGCGCCAGCCGCAATGCCGCTTCATCCTCGCTGCGGGCCAGCACGCCGATCGGCACACCGGCAGTCCGGTAATCCTTGCGGAGCCACTGCACGAGTTCCTTCACCGGCGGACGATCGATCGCGTCGCAAATCAGCAGCAGTTCGTAATCGGTGCCGCTCGTCGCCAGTTCGGCAAACCGCCGGCCTGTGTTGGCCGAGTCACCATCAAATCCCAGGCTGTTTAAAAGGCCAATGATCGTTTGCGAGGCGTCGTGCCGCGGATCGCCGACGAGGATCCGGCTCGTACCGGTAGTCTGCACCGCGCTGTTGAGCATGTCGAGCCACCGGCTGGAACCGGCAAACGCCCGCTCTGGATTCAGTCGAGCAATCGCGAGTGCCGCGGTCACACGAGCTCGCCGATCGGGGTGGCGAAGCGTTTCGGCGAGGGGGCTTTCCTGAGCACTCGAGGAGGACAAAACGCTCGGATCACCCAGATCGCCCAGTGCCCGCGCTGCGGCGACAATCGCCGGCACCCGGCCCAGCTTGATCGCCTCCGCCAGGACGTGGTTCATGAGCCCTGCCGATTCCGACTCCGGTACACCGGCCAGCGCCGCCGAGACCGTCGCGGCATCGACCGGATGCTCGAGCCCGACGAGGACCTGGGCCAGTTCGAGCCGCGTCAGAATGGCCAACCGCTGTGCCTCGGGCGAATCGGGTTCCAGAGCCGCCAGGTCCGCCGCCACGCGGGCCGCTTGTTCGAGCGCGGCGTCGTCGCTCGAGAGCTCGCGCCGCTCGAGTTGCCGGGCGGCGTCGTCCCAGATCCAGGTTTCGACTTGCCCCGAGGCGTTGGTCGCCGGCTGCCACTGGCCAGCGAGCAGACTTCGCAGTTCACCCTGCAGATAGCGAATCGCATCGTGCCGATCGGGGACGCTCCCGACAATCTTGGCCAGCGACGCCGACGCGACCTGACGCAGTTCGGGCGTGGCCGCCGGGTCGATCGCCGGGCGGACCAAATGTCGCACGGCGCCCTGCGAGCCGATGCGGCCGAGGACCGCAATTACCTGCGCCTGCAGCTTTGGATCGGTCGCCTCGATCGCTCCTTGGAGCGGGGCCTCGGTGTCGGTCGCCAACCGGGCCAGCGCCGCCCGAATGTAGGAATGCTCGCTCTCCCGCGCGGGATCGGCCAGTGCGCGGAGCATCGGGGTGACGACCTGCGCGCCAGAGGGAGCGAGGCGATTTAAGGCCGCGGTACGCTGGCCGATGTCGGGAAGCGACAGACGTTTGATTTCCTCGTCGATACGCGCGACATCGGCGGCCTGGGCTCGTGCCGCGCTATACACCAGTTCGACCACCCGTGCGCCGGCGGGCTGAATCTTCGGCTCGCGGGCCAGCGTAAACAACAACGGTGAGCCGACCTGATCGGGAACCGCCGCCAACACGTCGGCCGGAAACTTGGCTTCTTCGAACTTGGTCAGATAACGCTGGCTCTCGTCGGGGCGATCAAATTGAAGTGTGGCCAGCGCAGCCTGGAGCAGGGCCTGCGGTGTCTGTGGGTCGCTGTCGCGAAGCTGCTGAATCACAAGCGGCAGCTTCTCGCCGATCCCGTCCATCGGCACCGTCCCTGGCGCAGCGGCCGCGGGAGCAGGACCTGCCGGCGCGGGAGCGCCGAACGGATCGACGGCGGCCCCCTCCGTACCAGGCGCCGCAAA
>JALORD010000436.1 GCA_025459145.1 Pirellulaceae bacterium
CATGAGTTCGCCGCAGTACTACCCCACGACCAATACCGCCACGGGACCACGCCATGAGCGCAACGGATCGGGCATTTATTAAAGCCTATGCGAAGGATCCGGCGCCCCTCGCGGATCCTGGGATGCAAGCGCCGGCGCCGACGTCCATTCCGCTCGGCGGTTCGCCGCGCGCAAGCGCCCCGGCCGCCATCGCGTCGAGCGGACCGAAACTCGCCGCGAGCGCGCCCACCGCCAACACCCGCGTCCTCGAGCAGATTTATCACGAGGGGTCGCTGTACCGGGTCGAAACGCCGGTGCCTGCGGCGCCGCGCCGCGCGGCGGTCCCCGCTCCGCACTTTCAACTTCCGCCGCGCACCTCGCCGCGGCGAAACGTCCGCAAGTCGCTCCTCAAACTGCTCGGCCACGAGAGCGACGTCGCCACGCCGATGCCGGTCGAACCGCCGCACGCGCGGAGCATACGGGTCGCGCGAGTCGATCGGGCTGTTTCGCTCGCGCATGTTGCGCCTCCGCCTATCGCGCCTCCCGCTGTCGCACACACGGACACGCCGCCGAAGGCTCTTCAGGCTCGCGCGGCCGTGCCTCCCGCGCCTGAGACACTTGTCGCCGACACGGCCGCACCCGAGTTGTATCGCGCCCCTGCCGAGCGGCCGGCGCAGCCTCCTCGCCCAGTGCGCCCCAAGGCGCTTCGTCCGAGTCTCAAGCACAAGCGGCCCCCGGCCCCTGTCGCCGAACCTGACGCTCGCGCCGCGCGACCCATCGCTCCGGCCACATCCGAACAAGCACAGGCCGCTGCGGTGAATCCTCCGCCGCTTCCGCCGACCGTAGCCAAGTCAGTCGCAGTACCGCCCGCTACAGCCATCGAGCAGCCCGCCGCGGTGATTGAAACGCCTGCCGCGCCGGTCGAGAGTCCTATCGATCTGGCCGCCGAGCTGGGGCCGCGAATCGAAGTGCACGGCCATTGGGACGATGAGTCGCTCGCCGCCTCCGGTTCGATCGTGGTCTTGAAAGAACCCTCCTATCTCGACTATACGACTCCGCTGCCGGTGATCGAGTTGCGGCTCGATGGGCTTCCCGAGACGGCGATCCCTGCGCCTGCCGGTGCGATCGGCGGCACTGAGCCGGAGTCGGCCGCAACGGCTGTTCCCAACTTCCGGGTCGATCCGCCGCACGCCGCGATTGCCGGTCCTCCGCACGCCAGGTTTGTCGCGCCCGCCACGGAACAGCCGGAAGACGCCCCCCTCGCGTCGCAACCAGAATCCATCACCTCTTCGCAGCCGGTCGAGGCGGCCGCCGCCAGCGACCACTCTGCTCAGCCCGAGGCCGAGGCAATTGCCCCGGCGAGCGAACCAACGTCCAGCGACGCGGACGCGCTGCTCACCGAGCCGGCGATTGAATCGGCCCTGGAACCCGAGTTGGTCGAAACGCTAGCCGAGGCGGATCTCGACTTTGCCGATCTGGAAACGCTCTATCCCACCGCCGAGCCTCTCGAGCCGGACACTGGCGACGTCAAATCCCACGAGAGCGAAACAGAGCCGCGTGCCAGTTGCAACCCGGTCTGGGAAGTGGACCACTTTCAGTGGCCGGCAACCGTCGAGCGGTTGGTAACCGATCAGGACGGCTATTTCGGCCAGGCGAGCGGGCGACTCTTGGCCGCGGTCCGCGATGGACTCCGGACGCTGGCGATCACCGGCAGTCGCCGGGGCGAAGGACGCACGACGCTGGCCTTGTGCCTGGCTCGGGCTGCCGCTCGGGCTGGAATTCAGGTCGCGGTGATCGATGCCGATTTCGGCCGGCCGCAGCTGGCCGCGCGGATCGGCCTCGAAGTGACCAGTGGCTGGCAAGAGGCCGCCATCGGACAGATTCCGCTCAGCGAGGCGGCCATTCGCTCGCTAGCCGACAACATTACCGTCCTGCCGCTGGAAGCTTCGGCCGCTCGAACCGAGCTGTCGCTGGCCGATCCCCGTGTGACGGCGACGCTCCGGGCGGCGGCGGCGACGTTCGAGCTGGTGATCCTCGATCTGGGTCCCCTCAGCGGCAGCGAGCTGGCGATCTTCCCCGAGGAAGAAGCCTGCCCGCTCGATGCGGCGATCATCGTTCGCGATCTGCGGTACGCCTCAGCCGCCGAAAGCGAAGCGATCGGCGAGCGGCTGTACGCCGCCGGAGTCGAAGCGGTGGGAATTGCCGAGAACTTTGTCGCTCCCGAGGATGCGGCAGCGTAGCAATTCCCGCGTGAATTCGGCCTGCGGGAAATCGTTCGATTGGTCATTGGGATTTGGGCATTGGTCATTCGAGAATCGGCAAAACTCTCAATTCAAGTCGAAACGTTGCACCCGCCCCTATGTACCAGTCCTACTGGCAACTCGACGCCCGCCCCTTCGACCATTCGGCCGATGCGCGGTTCTATTATCCCGGGCCAACGCATCAGGCGGCGCTCCTGAAGCTCCGCTATGTTGTCGAAGCGCGGCGCGGGGCGGCCCTGCTCGCGGGTGAATCCGGATTGGGAAAGACGCTGGTCGTGCAGACCTTGCTGCGGCAGCTCGGCGATTCGCTGCGGCCTCGCGTGCACCTCGTATTCCCGCAAATGCCGGCCGAGCAGTGGCTGGCGTATCTGGCCGTTGAACTGACCGGGGCGACCGCTGCCAGTGGAACCACCATCGACCACAGCTTGCGGCGAATCGAACAGCACCTGACCGAAGGGGCCAAAGCGGGACGCCACGCGGTGATCGCGATCGATGAAGCACAGCTCCTCCAGAGCGCGCACCTGCTCGAAACGATTCGGTTGCTCCTGAACCTCGAATACAACGCGCTGCCGCTGGCGACGATCCTGCTCGTGGGGCAGACCGGCGCCGCGATCGACGTGGCCCGCTCGCCGCAGCTCGACGAGCGACTGGCGGTGAAGTGCCTCCTGGCCCGGCTCACCCAGGAGGAGACAGCCGCGTATGTGCGGCACCGTCTGACGGCGGCCGGCGCCAAGCAGCCCATCTTCGACGATTCGGCCCTCGACGAAATCTACAAGCTCACGCATGGCATTCCGCGGCGGATCAACCGCCTGTGCGACCTGGCCCTGCTCGTGGGCTACGGCGAGGAACTGCACGTGCTGGGACGCAGCCAGATGGCGGCCATTCACGAGGAGCTCGTGGGAGCTTCGCCCACACTCGCCGCGGCTTAGGCCACCCGCCAATCAGGCTGACGGCCTTCCCGCATCCCGACTGAACGCTTAGCGCACAGAGGTCCTGCGCGCGACGGCGAGCAGGTTCAGCGATGCCGCCAAGTGGTTGCCCGGCAGCGACTTACTTCAATGCGCTTCACTGAACGCCGGGGCCGCATTAAACCGAACGTTCACCTCAAGCGGCCCCCAAGTGGACCGGCGACAAGGTGGGCCGGAGACAATGTGGACCGGAGACAAGGTGGGCCGGCGACGCCCATCTCCGGCCTGACCCGGACGTGGACGATCCACTCGCTCTCGGTTCGCAAGCTGGACAACGAGCAGCCGGTGACGCACTAACTCGCTTAGCGCCTTAGCGCTTTCGAGGCTACTCGCGTGCACGAGCGGTGTTAAGCGGTGTCGCAAGTCGTTATCGCGCCGGAGCTTACCGCCGCGCGCTTAACTTAGCGCCGGGCGAGCATTAAACAAAACGTTCACCTCAATCGGCCCCCAAGTAGTTGCGGCCCAAAGTGGGCCGGCGAGGCCCCTCGCCGGCCGGTGCCGCGAGCGGACGATCCACACGCTCCGCGTCTCCTCCACTCTCCGCGGCTTCGCGTTAAATGGCGGAGACCCCCTACGCACTAGGCGCACTCCAGCCTGGCAGCAGGCTAACTGTCTGCGAATTGTGAAAGAGCACGGCAGCTGAATCGACCAATCGATCCGCACAGGCCTTCGCCCGCAAGACACCCGCCAGGGGCGTAGGTCGAAGCCATGCTTCGACAACGCCGCGCGGCACAACAAAGCCGCGCGTCGACAATTCCGCGCCGATGTGCAGCCCGCCAGACGATGCACGGCATCGTCTGGCGCCCACGAGCATGCAGCCGAGTGTTTCGCCGGAGGGCGAGTATACCACAACCTCCCGAAGCGCCCGGAGTCATTTTGGCCACAAAGACAGTCCACACAACGACTTACGAAAAATTGTAAAAACCCAAACAATTTTCCGCCGCGGCAAGCACTTCCGGCAGTCTTCGCAAGCCCAAGCCCGCCAATGACTTTCGTCGCGCGGCATGGTAGCTCACCTCGTCCCCCTCAAAGTGCGGTCGCTTGGTGTCTTAGAGGAATCCCGGCTCGCCCGTCTTTCGCGAGCGTGTTTCACGCCGGGTCCCACTGCTGGCTTTGCCCAGCAGTGCCTTTGGGCGAGCGGAGTGGGAACCTGCAAGTCCTCGATCTCCGAGGGGTTCCAAAGCTTGGATTCAACCGCCAATCATTTCCGGCCTGCGATGCCGCCGCAAGCGGATGCCGCACGCCTGATGTCGACTCGCTCACGTTAGAATGCTTAAGGAGTGGCACTATGGCCGAATCAACTCGCAGTTCACACTGCTGGCCAGCAGTGGCACCTAGTGGCACCAGGCTGTTCCAGGCTCCACCCAAATGGGAAATCCCAGTTTGA
>JALORD010000437.1 GCA_025459145.1 Pirellulaceae bacterium
CCAATATCGATCATGCCTGGAATCATTGAATCACCTTTCGCCAAAGACTGGTCTGCCAAGAGCGACCAAGGAGCTTAACCGAATTGCCTCTCGCGCAAGCAACACCCCGCCGGGCGAGGGCCGACCGGCGGGGTGAGATTCATTATTCGAAGGCGTTTGCGGAAGCGTCTCGCGAACTACTTCGCGTCCCGCAGCGCCGCTTGAGCCGCCGCCAAGCGGGCGATTGGTACGCGGAATGGTGAGCAGCTGACGTAGTCGAGGCCAATCTGGTGGCAAAAGACGACGCTCGACGGGTCGCCGCCGTGTTCGCCGCAGATGCCGATCTTCAGATCGCTCCGCGTGCTGCGTCCCTTCTCGACGCCGATCTTCATCAACTGGCCGACGCCGGTCGTGTCGATCGATGCGAACGGGTTCGCCTTGATGATCTCGGCGTCGGTGTAGGCCGGCAGGAACGAGCCCGAGTCGTCGCGGCTCATGCCGAGGCAGGTCTGCGTCAGGTCGTTCGTACCGAAGCTGAAGAACTCGGCCGTCTGGGCGATTTCGTCGGCCGTCAGGGCACCGCGCGGCACTTCGATCATCGTGCCGACAGTATAGGGGAACTTCTTCCCAGTTTCCTTCATCACCTCTTTGGCGACACGGTGGACGATCTCGACCTGCAAGTCAAGCTCTTTCTTGAAGCCGACGAGCGGGATCATGATTTCGGGCTTTACCTTGGTTCCCGCCTTCATCACGGCCGCAGCCGCCTGGAAGATGGCCCGGGCCTGCATTTCGCTGATTTCTGGGAACTTGATTCCCAGGCGACAGCCGCGGAAGCCGAGCATCGGGTTAAATTCGTGCAACTCGGCGACCCGCTCCTGCACCTTTTCAACGCTGATCTTGAGCTGCTCGGCGACTTCCTTCGCCCCCTTCACGTTGTCGTGCTGCGGGAGGAATTCGTGCAGCGGCGGATCGAGCAAGCGGATGCATGCCGGCCGACCATCAAGCGCCTTGAAGATCCCCTCGAAGTCCTTCTGCTGATGCGGCAGCAGCTTCGCGAGGGCCTTCTTACGATCTTCCTCGGTCTCGGCCAGGATCATCTGGCGAACGGCAATGATTCGGTCCCCTTCGAAGAACATGTGCTCGGTGCGACAGAGGCCGATCCCCTCGGCACCGAAGGCGATCGCATTGACCACCTGGTCGGGCTGATCGGCATTGGTGCGAATGCCTAGCTTGCGGTACTTGTCGGCCAGTTTCATCAGGCTGGCGTAGTACTGATAGACTTTGCTGTCGGCCGGCTTCATCGTCCCGGCGACGAGCACCTGCTTCAGCTCGCTATCCGCCGTGGCGATTGCGCCGTGGAACACTTCCCCCGTCGAGCCGTTGATGCTGATCGCGTCCCCTTCCTTCAGTACGACCTTACCGCAGGTCAGCTTGCCCGCGTGATAGTCGATCTGAATGTCACCGGCCCCTGCGACACACACCTTGCCCATCTGCCGGGCGACGAGAGCGGCATGGCTCGAAACCCCGCCGCGAGCAGTGAGAATGCCGTCGGAGGCGATCATTCCGCGAAGGTCTTCGGGGCTCGTCTCGATGCGGGCCAGTACGACGTGCTTCCCCTTTTTGGCATATTCTTCGGCCTTGGCGGCCGTAAACACGACGTGACCCGATGCTGCACCGGGGCCTGCCGGCAGACCGGTCGCCATCAGGCGGCCTTCTTTTCTGGCCTTTTCATAGGCATTGCGATCAAAGATCGGCTGCAGCAGCTGATTGAGGGCCTCCGGATCGCCGCTCTTGATGGCGTGCTCAGGAGTCATCAGCTTTTCTTTGACCATGTCGTGCGCGATCTTCACGTAGGCAAGCGCCGTCCGCTTGCCGTTGCGAGTCTGTAGCATGAACAACTTTTTCTTTTCGATCGTGAACTCGAAGTCTTGCACATCGCCGAAGTTCTTTTCGAGCGTCTTGCGGACCTTTTCGAGTTCCTTGTAGGCCGCGCCGATGATCTTGTCGTCGGCCATGTCGGCGATCACCTTCGGCGTGCGGACGCCAGCGACGACGTCCTCCCCCTGGGCGTTCACCAGGTACTCGCCGTAGAAGACGTTCTCACCGGTCGCCGGATCGCGGGTGAAGGCGACGCCCGTCGCGCAGTCGTCCCCCATATTGCCGAACACCATGCTCTGCACATTGACGGCCGTGCCCCACTCGTCCGGAATGCGGTACTTCTGGCGATAGATAATCGCCCGCTCGTTCATCCACGAGTTGAACACCGCGCCGATCGACCCTTCAAGCTGCTTCACCGGATCGGACGGGAATTCCTTGCCGGTCCGCTCCTTAATGAGCTTCTTGTACCGCTTCACCAATTCGCGAAGATGCGCCTCCGTCAGGTCGGTGTCCTGCTTGGCGTGCATCTCGTGTTTGAGCTGGTCCATCACTTCATCGAACGGCTCGTGCTCGTTCTCGTGCCTCTTCTGGATCCCCATCACGACGTCGCCATACATCTGCACAAAGCGGCGATAGCTGTCCCAGGCGAAACGGCCGTTGTTCGTCGCGGCGGCCAGTCCTTCGGTCGTCGCGTCGTTCAGGCCCAGATTGAGAATCGTGTCCATCATGCCGGGCATCGAATCGCGCGAGCCCGAACGAACCGACACGAGGAGTGGATTCTTCGGATCGCCGAACTTTTTGCCGGTCTCTTTCTCCATCCAGGCGATCGCCTTGGAAAGCTCGGTCGGCAGCGCAGCGGGAAACTTCTTGCCGTTTTCGTAAAAGTGCGTGCAGACTTCGGTCGTGATCGTGAATCCAGGAGGCACGGGCAGGCCGATGCTTGTCATGGCCGCCAGGTTCGCGCCTTTACCGCCGAGCAGCGACTTCATGTCGCCGCGGCCATCGCACTTGCTCTTGCCAAAGAAATAGATGATCTTCTCGCCGCCCGATTTTGCCTTCGCCATCGTGAGTCGCCCCGCAAAGAAGTTCGCGGCCGTAAGAGGAGGCCGCCAGATTGCCAAAAATCGAATCCGAAAGTGTAGTTGGGCTTGTGGTTAGCGTCAATGAAGGGGGCCGCTTCTCGCCGACACAAGGGACGCGAGCGCGCCCTTAAATCGACGTGTGGCATCCGGCCAAGCTCCAGCCGCGATCGTTTTTAGCGGGAAATCAGTCGCCGCAAACACTCCTCCAAGGTGACCCAGCGATCCATCGCGGGCATCAGGCGTTGTCAACCTGATCGGCCGCCACACGGGAGTCAGTCCCTGCGACTCGCGTCTGCCGCTGATCGCGCCAACCCAATGCAGCCGCGATCAGAAAGATCCAACTCAGCGGGAAGGCGAGGAAGATTGCGAACATCGAGAATAGTGCCATCAATGGACCGGCCGGACCGTCAACGCGCCCGGAATTGATGCGAGCCCCTACCGCGAAGAATACCAGCGCCAAAATGCTCCCCGCCTGAATACCGATGCCCCACGCCAGGGCGCTGCTCGCTCCGGGAGATTGGCCGCGACGATCCCAGGCCATCCACGCTCCCACGATCCAGAACAAATAGAACGGCATGTCGCCGATTAGGAGCGGAAGATGGGTGGGTTCCAGGGCCAGCCCCCAAACTAGCAGGCGCATGATGCCGCAAAGGACTGCCACGATGACGGTGAGGAGGAAGAGCTCCCGAATCGAGAACTGAAGGCTGGCACGTGGCTGCTCGGGCGTGCTGGAATGTTCTCGCCATCCCACCGCAGCAGCCAAGATCGCTCCCCAGCCCATGGAGAAGAGGAGAAGATTCGCGAATCCGACGAGTGCAAGTGTCCCTGCGCCCGGCAGCGAATCCGCCCAGATGCCGACTCGCAAGGAATGGGACAGGCAACCGGCAACGAACATGCAGGCGATGCTCCAGAGAACCGCCACGGAGACCTGCGGATGCTCCTTCCGGCGGCCAAACGCCACGAGCAGTCCCACAAGCCAGGCGCAGACCGCCAGGCAGTTAAAGTTCGCCAGGGCAACCATGCCCTGCAGTGTGGTTCCCTGCCGGTCCAATCGCAACCACGTTCGAACTCGCCACACTGCCACGAAGACTCAAGGGCGATTAAGTTCCCGCAATTAGGCTCGAATCACTAATTAGCGGTCAAGAATCAGCCGGCGTCTCGCTTCAATGTGTTATCCAGGCCCCTCTTGCCCGCCGGCTGGACTCTATGGTCCGAACTTTCTGCGCGAGAGCCGTAACAACTCGCCGAGTCTCACGCCTTGCAGGAGTGTCGGAAACGACGAGTGACACCACGAACGACGGCAGATCGCGGTTGTCGCCTTTCAACAAACAACACCCTGCCGCAAGGAGACGGTCCCGTGTTCAAGAATCTTTCTCTCGCTGTGGTTGCTCTGGTCCTGTTCGCTGGCAGCGCGATGGCCGATGACAGCCTCGACATCGCCAGCCTCGATCTCGGCTCGATCCAAGACGTTGACAACGCCGTGGTCGAAGCCAACCTGGATGTCGATTTCGACAAGATCGGACAGACCGGCAATGAAGAAGCGGTGGAAGCCTGCTTCCGGCGGTTCGGCGGGTGGGGCGGTTGTGGTTATCGCAGCTACGGCTGCTACGGTGGATACGGCTGCTACAACTACTGCTACCAGCCTTGCT
>JALORD010000438.1 GCA_025459145.1 Pirellulaceae bacterium
CAGCGAAGCGCGAAGCGATCTTGAAGATCTGCCGAGGCGAGTAGAAATCAACCCATCGGGACGGCCGTGGGGGTTGCAAACCTCGCGGCCAAGCGGCTATGGCGCTCACCTGCCTTCTTTGCTCTGCGGGGGAGCGCCGGGGCCGGCCCGGTTCAGGAGCAAGGACATGGACGCTTCGTCCGACCCACCGTTTGTGTGCTACCTGCGGTGCAAGGGCACGGCGTTCACCATTGACAAGCACGACTCTTTTCGGTGCTCCAATTGCGACGGCCCAGGGACGTTTAGCGAATTGTGGTTCGACGTGAAGTCGGGCGGCCCGCTGTCGAAGGCCCTTGCGGGCGACCACACCCTTGCCGCCTTACGCGACCTGGTGCGCGTCCATTTATTCATGGACTTCGACGGTCGCGCTCTTGACGACCTGGTGGACAGGCTGGTGAGGGCCCACGGCATGACTTCAATACGACCGCTTCCAGCCTCAACTCAACTACACCGCTCCCTGGTTTGCCCTGCGATGATTCCAAATCGGGAAGTTATTTCTCGTTGAGTCCTAAAGAGCGTTGCCCCGCGGTTTTCGTATGCTGTGCGGAGGGCAAGTGGACCGCTATGTGTTCGCAACACGCGCGCGAGCTATTGGTCGTTTTGACTGGAGCGAGCTAGGCTAGGGACGCTGCCAGTCGCAACTATGGAAATAATCAAGCGATCGCATCTCGAATGACGCGGCCGTCCCGCACCAGGGTGATGGGGCGACCAGCTTCGGTTTGGTATTCGGTGGTCGGCGATATGCCGAGCGCGTGGAAGTAGGTCGCCGCCAAATCGTCCGGGGTATAGACCACGCCATCCGGTTCGGCGGCATGGGCATCGGTTTGGCCGGTTACACTTCCCATCTTTGCGCCCGCTCCCGCGAGGAGAGCAAACATGGCCCTGGCCCAATGATCACGGCCCGCCCCACCGTTGATCTTGGGAGTGCGTCCGAATTCTCCGGTAACGAGGACGGACGTCGTCGAGAGCAGTCCCTTTTCCTCGAGCGTCTCAAGCAATGCCGAAAGACCTTGATCGAAACCAGGGAGGAGCGTCTTTTGGAGCGAAGTAAAGTTGGCATTGTGCGTGTCCCAGCCGTCAACGAGGACTGTCACAAAGCGCACGCCCGCCTCAATGAGGCGGCAGGCCAGCAAGTAACTGTGACTATGTTCATGCGATCCGAAACGTTGCAGAATGGTGGGCGATTCTTGGGTCAGATCAAACGCCGCCCGCGTTCGAGGCGAACCGATGATCGCCCGCGCCTGCCGCGAGAAGCGGTCGAGTCCGCGGACCTCCTCATCGAGTTGGTCGTAACCGCGGAAGGCGTTGTCGAGATCGCCAGCCAACGCGTTGCGGGCCTGAAACTGCCGCAAGGTTATTCCGTCTCCCAACGTAATGCCGCGGACTTCGAACGGCCGACCCGGACGTGGGTGTTCGCCGGTCGAGAGCGCGCCGTGCTGCACACCTAGGAAGCCAGGCCCCTCAGGGTCGTGATCGATGGCCACATGAGTGGGCAACTCTTCTCTGGCAGGGAATTCACGACTTACAACGGACCCAAACGTCGGATGCTTCAGCAGCGGATTCGGGCGATTGCCGGTCATGACATAGCGCGTTCCCAAGCCATGGTCGGCCAAGTTGTGGCTGATGCCGCGAATCACAGCGTAGCGGTGGGCCAGTTTCGCCAGCTTTGGCAAGTGTTCGCAAATTTCTACACCAGGAACGGTTGTCTGAATGGGTCGGAACTCTCCCCGATATTCGGCCGGGGCGTTCGGCTTCAGGTCAAACATGTCCTGATGCGAAGGTCCGCCTTGCAGGAAGATCAGAATTCCGGAACGCCCCGCATCGTTGCCAGGGGCGGCGTGTGACAACCGCAGGAACTGACTCAGGGAAAGACCCGCGCCCAGCGCACCGGCCTGCAGCAGTGAACGTCGGCTGAATTCACGCGGAGAATGGGGCATCTCAATGCTCCGGGCAAGATGAATGAATGTGTTCGATCTAGTGATTGAGCAAGAATTCTTTGGAGTTAAACAGGGCCCAGACGAGGTCGCCGATTCCTTCGGCCGTGGAGCTTGCTTCCGCGACATGGGTTTGAGCCCGGGCGATTTCCTCGGCCGTTGGTGGACGGCATACCGTTCGGAGATAGGCCGTGCGAATGAGGTTGGCGGTGTCAACCGGTTTCGAACCCTCGCCCTGTGCGGCAATTTCCGCCAGCCAGCCACTCTCGCTCAGGCGCATTGAGACGAGCGGATCGTTTTGCATGAATATCGCTTGCAATAGACTCGGCGTGTTCGTGCGTTCGCAATCGCAGTTCGTCGCCCTCATCGGCTTGCCGAACACATGCATCGTATAAGTGCCACTCATCCGCATCGACAGATGGCCGATCGCGCGTGTCGCGAGATCGGTGCGGACCTTATCCTGTTCGGAATCAGCAACCGTGGCCTGCTTGAGCGCATCATATAACACCTCCGCCGGCAATCGCCGAGGAACGAAGCGACTGTAATTCCTGCGATCGAGTGTGTTTGTCTCGTTCGGTCGCCAACTGCGCTGGTAAGCATCGCTGGATGTGATCTCGCGATGGAGCCATTTCAGGTCGAATTCGTGCTTGAGGAAGCCCCGCACCAGATAGTCGAGCAACGGCTCATTGGATGCAGGATTCGCGGGATTGAGATCGTCGGTTGGTTCGATCAGGCCACGATGAAAGTAGCCCGCCCAGACGCGATTCACCAGCACGCGGGCGAAATAGGGATTATCCGACTGCCGCAGCCAATCCATTAGAGGCTGGCGAGGATCGTAGGCCGCAGGGGTCCCCGGTTCGTCCGCGGGGAGATCATGTTGCAACACCCGGGTTAGTGGCGTGCTGCGCGGCGAAACGAACAATTCGCGCCAGGGGATGGCGCGCCCGTCCTCGGCCATGGCCATCATTTCCATCGACATGCCGCCGTTTTGCATCTTCGCTCCGGTGGCCTGAATCAATTGCTGGAACTCGCCCTGCGCGTCGCTGCGCACTCCGTACTGAACCGCGCTGAACAAGTTGCTGAACTCGCGAAAGTCGCTTTGAGTCCAGCGATCGAACGGATGCTTGTGGCATTCGGCGCATTGCAGGCGAATGCCCAAGAAACTATGGGCGAAGGAAAGGGCCTTTTCTTGCGGCTTGGTTACGGTCTGCCGAGTCCAGAAATGCGGCATCGTACGGCGCTGCGAAAAATCCGCTGGCGCGATCTCGCGATAGTATGACGACATCTCCCGGGCATAATCGCCATACGATTGTCCCGGCTCACGACCGGTGGCCAGGACGATGCGAGCGGCCATTTCATCGTAGGGCGTGTTCTCGCGCAGGCGGGCGAAAATCCACATGTACCACTGCACGGCCGTTTGCTGCCCACCGTCCTGACGTGTCGCATTGCAACCGGTGTAATCGCAGAAGCGATTCGCCCACCAGGCTGCGTAACCCGGCCGGTCGAGCAGCTCGTCGATCTTCCGCTGACGTTTGTCGGTCGACGGATCAGCGAGGAAGGCTTCGACCTCGCTGGCCGTCGGTAAGGTACCGGTGATGTCAAGCGAGCTTCGGCGGAGGAATTCTGCGTCGGTGCAGAGTTCCGCCGGAACAATTCCGAGTGTCCGCAGCTTAGCCACAATCAACTCGTCGACGCGCGTTGGAGTGGCAACGACCGGATAATTGCCGCCGACCCGGTCGGTCACGGGAATCAGTACGGGGATCGCGAGCACGCCATTGTCATAAAAGACGATCACGTGCGAATCTCCACGCCCCACAGCGGAGACATGGCCTGCGGGCGAAACGGTCGCAAGACCATCGTCATTGGTTTGAAATCGACAAAGGCAAGTGACATCCTCTATCGTGCCATCTTCCCACCTCGCGACAATTCTCAGCTGCCGACCTTCACCAGGCTTGGCAAAGGTTAGTTCGGGCGGATCGGCTTCAAGTCGTAATAGACGCTGCTCGCGTGATCCCCGCTTTGCGCCGGCTTCGATCCAGCGCGACAGAAGTCGGTATTCCCAACCCGTCTTTGCAAAGATTTCGCCCCCTTCATGATCGATGGAGAGGGTTGGCTTTTGCAGGATGAGACTTTCCGTCGGCCGAGAGCGGTCAACGCGTGGCCGCCCAAGGTTCTGTGAGCTGGCCAGGAGCGCCTGATGATCAACAGCGAAGTCGTAACCGAACAGGGAGAGCTGAAATCCGCCTTGCCCTTGAAATGAACCATGACACGCGCGGCCGTTGCAGCCGAGTCGCGACAGGAGCGGCGACACGTGGCGTTGGAAGTCAGGAGTCTCGCGCACTTCGGCCGATGCAAATCGCTCGTTAACTGGAAGCGACACTTCCGCCGCTCCCAGTGGCAAGGCGAGCAGCACTCCCACGATCAACAGACCATAACGCATCACAGGTCTCCGCCAGATAGCTAGTCGCGCCGGGCACCTAGTCAACCTTTTTCAGCCACTCCTGAACGAAATCGAGCGCCTCGCCCCGATTGTGGAAGGCCTCAACTTCGATGCGATCACCGG